>JAOZUP010000072.1 GCA_029938595.1 Thermoanaerobaculales bacterium
CTGGTCTCTCGCCTGGTATGTGCTTCGGGCAGTGAGTGGCTGCCGTCTGTCGGATGGTCTGCCGCAACCATCCGTCGTACCATGGAAGTAACTGGAGAAAGCCGATGACCAACCAAGAATCAGACTTCGCCAGGATATTTGTTTTAACGATCGTTGTCTCTGTGCTCTCGTTCGGGCTAACCCCGACGGCCGCAGCTACCGAGCCTCCGCCGAAAAGCGTTCCAGTCTCGGCTTCGAGTTTCGGAGATGACGGGCCTCTGGCAGCGGATCGCACCGCAGGAGACCCGACCGAAGCTGCGGAAGTTCTTGCCGCTTTAGAACACTCCCTGCTCGCACCACGTCTTGCTCCGGCGGTGATTGACGGAGTCGTACTCGACATGGAGGCAAAAGCCGCGCCGATCGTCAACCTCCAGACGGGGATCGTCTACACCGACCTGCAGATGGCCATCGACTCCGCATCGGCCGGCGACCAACTCCGTATTCAACAGGATCTCTCTATTGGAAATATCACCATCGACAAGGACCTCGGCATCGGAGGTCTCACAGGGGAGGAAACCCTGAGGGCGACCACACCGACCGGCAGCAGCGGTGATGCGAGAGGATGGTTTCTCGTCGAGACCGGAGTCAATCTGCACTTCCACGACTTGATCGTCGATGGCAACGGCTTCTCGATCGATCAAGGGTTCAGACACAAGGGGACCGGGTCGTTCGAAAAGGTCGAATTCACGGACATCCAGTTTGAACCCTCAGGGCCGTCATACAGGGGGACCGCCATCGCGATCGGCGGATCCCGCGTCGATGTCCGCGATTGCACCTTCGAAAACATCGGCCGAGTCGGGGTGCTGTATTTCGGCTCCTCAATCACCGGCGCAATCTTCGAACGCAATACCTTTATCGGCAAAGGTGATGGAGACTTTTTGGACTATGGACTCGAAGTCAACGCGGGTGCATCGGTGGCGGCGTGGAGCAACACCTTCATCGCCTGCCGGGGCGTGGCCTCGACTGACGGATCGACCTCTGCCGGCATCCTCGCAACCACTTTTTCCGGACCCGGCACGGTCGTCTTGGCACGAGAAAACACCATCATGGCCAACGCGATCGGCGTCGCGATCGGCTTCGACAGCTCGGATACCACCGCCGCCGACCTCAGCTTCAACCGTATCGTCGGCAATCAGGACGGCGTCCAAAATCTGGCCTCCGCCGGGGTGGCCGCCCAACGCAACTGGTGGGGCTGTAACGGCGGTCCGGGAATTGCAGGTTGCGACACGATCGCCCTTGGCGCGGGCGCCGGTGCGGTCGTAGCCGACCCATGGCTCGTGTTGAGCTTTGCCGCCCAACCGAACCCGGCGGTGATCGGCTGCCCGACGGCGCTGGTGGCAGACCTGGTGATGGACTCGGACTCCACTGACACTTCAACGCTCGGAAACGTTCCAGATGGAACCCCTGCGACATTTGACGGCGGCGACCTGGGCACAGCTCAACCCGAAGTGGTCGAAACCTTCGGCGGTTTCGCGCAGTCCTACCTTGTCGCGGATGGAGTCCAAGGACTCTCGCAAGCAAGCGCTACCATCGACAACCAAACGGAATCAGTATGGATCTCGCTCGAGTTCGGGGTCTTCTGCGACGGTTTCGAAAGCGGCGACACCTCGGCGTGGTCCTCCACGGTGGGTTGACAGACGCGTACGATGAGGGTGCCAGACAAAAAATAGACCTCCAACCACTCGCTATTGATCTTGTCCACAGCGATGGAATAGACGCCAGCCCTCCCCTACCCGGGATCGGCCTACCTCCTGTCGAAACACCATCAGTGGGTTTAGGCACCATTTCCTCATTAATCGTCAGAGGGTCGTCATCGCAGCGTAAACCCCGGTTACGACGTGGGCCATACGCTCATAGTCGAGGGTGTCGGGGGTGTCGGTGACTTGGTGATAGTTTGGGTTGCGGAAAAAGGCCGTGTCGGTGATCATCACCGCGTTCCAGCCGTGCCTCCAGAAGTTGAGGTGGTCGGAAAAATCGACCCCGGGCACCACCGCCGGAGCACTGATGGACCTGACAGGGAGCTCCGTGGCTCCAGCCATCCGCGCCTTGACGCCGCGGGTGAACCATCACGCGGAGTACCTTTCGCATCACTTCACCTGGGAGGAAGAATAATGGGACAGCTCCCCAACCAACCCGCCCAGCTCCCTGGACAGAGGTGCACATTCGTGATATTTAATTATTATCAAAATTGAGCAGATGAGCAGAAATGAGAACGAACAACACGAAGCCAGCAGATGAGATCACCAAAGTTGGTGTCGCGGTTGACGGCCTCCGAAGGGTCCGGATCGCCGCGACGATGGCGTTCCGATCTTGATTCTTATTATTCGACAAAAGAGAGGAGATACACATGGCGGTGAAGATCGACAACTTGGACGAAGGGAAGCTCGAGGAACTCCAGGGCAAAGTGATAGGCGACGTGGCGGGGTCAATGGGCCTTCTCCTCGCCTACATTGGGGATCGCCTCGATTTGTACAGCGCACTCGCGGAGGTTAGTCCGGCGACCAGCCAGGAGCTCGCCTCGAATACCGGACTGTCCGAGCGATATTTGCTGGAATGGCTCTCGGCCAATAGCGCAGGCGGATACATCAACTATGACCCCGCGACGGAGAAATTCTCGATGACGCCGGAGCAAGCGGTGATCTTCGCGTCCGAGGGTCACCCACATTGCATGCAGGGGTTCTTCCAGGCCGTCATATCAGTGTATGCCGATGAGCCAAAGGCAACAGAGATCTTCCGCAGCGGCGAGGGCCTGCCCTGGGCAGATCACAGCACGTGCCTGTTCTGCGGGACAGAGCGTTTCTTCCGGCCCCTGTACGCCGCGAACCTGGTCGAGTCGTGGATACCGGCACTCGATGGTGTTCGGGAGAAGCTCGAGGCGGGCGCAAAGGTGGCCGACATCGGTTGCGGGCACGGCTCGTCAACGATCATCATGGCGCAGGCTTTCCCTGAATCGACCTTCTACGGTTTCGACTTCCACGAACCATCCATTGAGCACGCTCGAGACCGAGCCCGGAATGCAGGCGTCGCCCGGAACACGATCTTCGAGGTCGTGACCGCGAAAGAGTATCCAGGAAAAAATTTCGATCTCGTCGCCATTTTTGATGCGCTGCACGACATGGGGGATCCGGTGGGCGCCGCGGCGCACATCCTGACCACTCTTGCCGACGACGGCACCTTCATGTTGGTGGAGCCGTTCGCGGGTGACTCCCTGGAAGAAAACCTCCACCCCCTGGGGCAGATCTACTACTCCTTCTCGACCACGGTGTGCGTCCCAGCGTCCAAGGCCCAGGAAGTCGGGCTCGCCATAGGGGCTCAGGCGGGCCAAAAACGCCTCACGGAAGTACTCAACGAGGGTGGATTCTCCCACGTTCGGCGGGCGACAGAGACACCCACGAACATCGTGCTGGAAGCGAGGCCATAACCTATCTCGTCACGTGCCTGGTCAAAAGACCTGGCAGTAAAAAATGGGGGAACCCTAATGTTGCGTCAGCCGCTGAGTACTGCCAGGAGCTCGCTCGTGTAGCGATGCGCGTCCCCCGGCCAGCGCGCCGAGATGTAGTTGCCGTCGCGCACGACGAATCCGCGGTCGAGGCGCTGCGGAGCGTCACGGAGCAGTGAACGCGGACCGGGCAGAAAATCCCCAGGCGAGGCCAGGCATTCCGTCACCTCGGCCTGGACGGTCATCGGGTAGGTCCGATAGTAGTCGCCAAGCCAGGGCCGAGTCAGACGCCACGCGCTGAGCTCCATGGCCTCGGGCAGAGCGGTGGTGCGGCGCCCGCGGAGCACCGAGATGCCGTCGCCCGTACGGCTCCGGCACGCAGCCACCACCCCGTGACAGATCGCGCCCACTGGCTTGTCGTGGGCGAAAAACTCAGCGATCAACCGATGGATCTCGACCGACTCGAGGTACTCCTTCATTCCCGCACCATGGCCTCCGGGGAGATGGAGGCCGTCGAAGTCGGAGGCCTTCATCTGCTCGTAGGTGAGCGGTTCATTGAAGTGCGGGTCGTCCACCAGACGTGCGTACGCATCGCGGCCTCGTGCATCAGCACGAAGAACGAGCTTGAGTGGGCCGAGGCCACGGCCCGTCACCATCCGCGGGTCCGCAGTGCCTGTCGTGCCGTCGAGGGTAGCGAAGCGCACGGCAACCCCTGCCTCGTTGAGTACGCGCCACGGCACGGCAACCTCGGTGGGATCGAAGTCCGCACGCGGTATCGGAACGAGGATCGAGTAGGTCATCAACCGATGGTACAGGCTCGCCGGCCTGCTATTGGTACCAATCGGCGTCTGGTCACATGGGTGGCACCCTGGGTTCTAAGAGTTGTTAGTCATCAGTGGGTGCACCCTAACAAGCACGGCCCCGGATTGGGTGGGGGGTTGGGGTTCGGAACCACCGGCACGCCGTAGAGACATATTTCGGCTGCGTTGCCGGCACCTACCGCAGGCGAGTCGGCGACGACGCAGATGTCGACGGTATCTGCAATGGGATACGACTCCTTGAGCCTCCATTCTACCGTTGAACTGACATCTGACCTGACATCTCCGTTGGCCCAGAGGCCGGCTTGGATTTCGGTACGGCCGACCTCTCGACCGGCAACACTCGCCGGCGCTTTGAGGATGACTCGCACGGTCAATACTGGCACGTAATGGTTGGAAGTGTTGTGGATGTCAACGGAGATTGTGTTGGTATCGTCCTTGACGATCGTGCCGGCCACCTCGGACAGGTTATCGATACTTACGCTGGTGATCTCGAGTGCGGCATGATCGTCAACCGCTATGTTTTCTTTTGTCCGGAGGAGCGTCTTGGGGTCGAGACCGGTTGCGGGGACAACGACCCATTGCGGGTTGGTCCCGTACTTGGAGTTCGTGACGTCGTGTTGTTTGGCATAGATGAATGCCTCTGCCAGATCCACGTCGAGATCCTTGATGCTCGCATCGATCCCATCGGCGGTCTCGCGTCCGTAGGCCTCCCAAAATCCAGATGAGAACTCGGTGCCAACGTCGCCTTCGTTGTCATCGTTGATGCCCGCAACATCATCATCATCAATATCCGTGTAACTCACCTGATCGACGTCGGAGGAGGTTACGATCACGTGGTCTACTCCGGTCAGCCCGATGTTGACGTCGGATATGAAGCTGCCGCTGAAACACGACTGGATCACGACAGTTACCTTGTCGCATTCCACCGGGTCACCCGGGTGGAGATTCGAGTCAGGACCAAGGTATTTGAGCATTTCTGCAAGTTGAGTCCCGGCCAAAAATTGAACGGGGTCGTAGATATTGTAGGAACACTGTAGCCCTCCTGAAACCGCGTCCCCGTTGCCGTGAGAACTGAAGTAAAGGAGGAACTCATCACATTCTTTGCCCTGCATATCCCCTAAGAGAGCGCTCACCGAGTCATTTATCCGGGAGATGCAGGATGGTCCGGTATCCGCCGGTGCCAAAGGCTGGACGATCTTGATGTTCGTTGACGGCACCCTCAAGCCATCCATCACCATCGCAGATCGGGAAACATCACTAGAAAAGGTATCCGTGAGGTCTGAATAGCCCTGGACGAGGAGCGCCCACGTTGCTGATTGATCCTCTGCATCAGATTCCTCCAAGACAGGAGGTACGCTCAACGGACTGACCCAGAAAAGACGACGAGGGATTCGTTCCGGAATTGGCTCTGGTACCGATGGCATGGTGCCGTCACTACGCAGGGGATGAGCGAGTTTGCCTTGAGAATCTCTCTGTTCAAAGGTGCTGAATATGGAAGTGACGCTCTGATCTTGAGGCCGTTCCAAAGCGGGCCACCAGCTGGCGAGCCGCAGATCGACACGGTTTCTTTCCAGATCGTAGAGAGCGATTGCGGTAGGGTGCGCGAAATGAGCCTTTGGAATGAAATCGACAAAGAACAGCCAGCAGCGGCTTTCGCAGACGAGGGATTCCTCGATCCCCCATTCCGAGAGGTTTGCCGAGGTCGCCTTCCAACCCGGGCCGAGCTCGTACTCGTACAGCAGCACACGGGCTTGCGACGGGTCCGGAATGTCGATACCGGCAAGCGCCGCCTCCCGATGAGCCTGTCGGAGAACGAACTGGGACACCCACAAAATTTGAAAGCCGTGACATCCAAGGGTCAAGCAAGCCAGGACCAAAAACGCCGGAACGTGCGCGACCCGATGCGCGCCCCTTTCTTTCTCCCGCCGCCACCGTGGGTACAGGTCTCGGTACACGGGATCTCCCTTCGTTGGACCGCCCAGAACCCAGCCGGTTCAAGCAGCCTGATCGCTGCTGGGGACCATCAAGGTCTCTTGATCAACGTTGGCCCGGGTGTCTTGCAAAAAGGATTGACATCGAAATTACATATCTTCCCGCTCGGAAGGTCGTCTCGAATGGTGAATTTTCTCGACTCTCCTATTCCGAGAGTGAACACTACCTCCGATTGGGTTCCTTGGAAGAAATCGGTCGAACGAATTGTGATTTGCACGCCATCGTAGTTGCTGTCGTTTTTGAATTTCACCTTATCCCCAAACGGGTGGTACCAGTGATCCGCAATTACTTTAACCCGAGTTTCGAGGTCTGGTTCATCGTTTGCAGCGCCGGGGCACACGATCAATCGGACGACCTGGGCTGGTGGAAGCACGACGAGCCACACGAACAGAATTATCAGGATAATCACGATGATTGCGATGATGATCTTGACCATTTCATCCTCCTTCTTCGATGCGAAATCAATAATGACGACTCAGCACGTTATTCGGTTTTCAGATCACCCGACGCGGTATCAGTTGATGAGTCCCCCAACAGTTCTTCATACCTCGAGTCCGAAACGAGATTCATCATCGCCGGGCGGTTTTCAAATCTCGACGCTGGCACTCCGGCGCTCAGAGCCCTTTCGACCCATTCGAGGGCGCGGTCGCGATCTCCGAGATCCTCGAAAACCTCGGCTATGTTGGCTATCACCCCTGGCTCGTCCGGATTCAGCTGGATCGCGCGATCCAGATGCTCTCTGCTCGAATCCCCGTCCCCGAGCATGGCGTAATAACCTGCCGTGTCGGAGAGGGTCTCCACGTCGCTCTGGTTTCGGTTGAGTTTCTCCGTCGCAAGCTCGATCGCTCTCCGCAAAGGCTCCTCGGCACGCTCCGGCTCAGAGCTCACGGTGAGACAGTTGCCGAGGTTGCCCCACACACGGTAGTCAGTGTCGTCCTGACTAAGAGCGCGCTCGAACATCTCGGCCGCCTCGGCGTATCGTCCCTCCTCAAAGTAGAGATATCCGAGGTTTGAGATGGTCTGGTAGTTGTCATCGGGGTTGAGCTCGACGGAGCGCTCAAACATGCGAAGCGCATCATCGCGCCGGTCTAGGTAGTAGTATCCGATGCCGAGATTGGTGAATCCCCCGTCGTAGAGCGGAGCACAGCGGGTGACCGAACGAAGGGAATTGACTGCGGCAGGATAATCTGCCGACTCAAAGAACAGGTTTGACAGTCGATCGTGACCCTCCCAATAACCGGGGCGATCGCTAATGGCCCGCTGCAGGGCAGACTCCGCGGCCCGAGAATTGCCCAGCTTTTGGTGGGCGTTTGCGAGAGTGAACTGGACCTCTGCATCAAAAGGCGCCGCCGAGGCTGCACGGTTCAACGCTTCGACTGCAGCCTCGAAACGGCCGGCAGCCGCGTGCAGCCGGCCGGCCGCGAAGAACACCTCTGCCGCACCGTCGTCCATCTGTGGTTCGAGAGCCGCGAGGCCGCGCCGATACCAGCTCTCGCTGCCGGTTGAAACAAAGAGACGCGAACAGACGTCAGCCAGTCGACAACTTGCCCGCTCATAGGCCGGGTCTGCGCTCAACGCGTCTTCGAGCTCCAACGCGGCCTCCTCCAATTGCTCGGCGGAAGCATCAAACTCAGACAGCCCCACGGCCCTCAAAAATGCCCTGAAGGAGGTGACAACATTGGTGGATCGTCGCGCAATCCTGTCCATGGTCGGCTTCTCGACCTCGATCTCCAACTGCCGGGCGATCTCCACGAAGGGCGATTCCTGAAAGCTGACGAGATTGTCGAAATCATCATCGATGACGATGTTTCGGAGAGTCTCCCCTGTCTCTGCGTCAAGCAACGGCAGCTCAACGACCAGACCGTTCTCCCGGCGGTGAAGAGTACCGGCGAGGGCAAGAGACACGTTGAATCTATGGTGCGCCAGAGAAACAGACTCGAGATCACCGAATTGTCTCCGCCGCGACGATACGACCCAGAACCCGCCATAGGTCTGCTGCTCGAGGAGGCGCAGGTCTTCGTTGATCGCCTCGGTCAGCCCGTTGGCAAAGAGCTGCAACTCTGCGTCGTCACTCCCGGTTTGAAGACGAAGGACTGCCAGATGCTTTGTTTCGGGTAAGGGCGGGGGGGGCGCAAGCCATTGGGAGTAGACGAACCAACCGGAAACGACTGCGGCAGTTATGGCGAGACCGGCCGCAACAAAGCGCCAGGTCAGGCTCTGAGGACGTCTCGATGACAACGCGTCCCTTGACCCGGTTTCGTAGCTGTCTGCCAGGGCCTGCAACGAAAAAGCCACATCCCGCGCCGACTCGAAGCGCTCGCCAGGCTGCTTTTCCAGGCACCGCTCGACGATCAGCTCGACCGGCTGAGGAACCTCGGGGCGCTCTGCGCGGATCGGCTCCGGGTCCTTGCCGAGGATCGCCAGCATGGTGTCGGTGGAGGTCTTTCCACAAAAGGCGCGCCTGCCGGTCAGTATCTCGTACATCACGCAGCCGAGCCCGAAGATGTCACTGCGCCCGTCCACCGAGTTGCCGTCGATCTGCTCCGGGGACATGTACCCTACCGTGCCGATCATCCCGGCAGCTCCGGTGAGAGACTCTGTCGACGCCATGCTTCCGGGGGACGACTCGTCTGTCGGCTGCTCGCGCAGCCGGGCGATCCCGAAGTCGAGGATCTTGACCTGGCCGGTGCTGGTGATAAAGATGTTCGATGGTTTGATGTCGCGGTGGATGATGCCCTCGCCGTGCGCGGCCGCGAGTCCTTCGGCGACGGCCCGGCAAATCTCGAAGGCCTTATTGAGCGGGATCGGTCCCTTCTGGATTCTGTCGGCGAGAGTCTGACCTTGCAGCAGCTCGGTGACGGCGTAAGCGATCCCCTCGTGGGTCCCGAAGTCGTGGATGGCGAGGATGTTGGGATGGGACAGACGCGCAACCGCCTGCGCCTCCCGTGCGAAACGCTCGATCCTCGATGGCTGGCTTGCCGAACGGTCGTTGAGGACCTTGACCGCCACGTCTCGGCCGAGCTGGGCGTCCCGTGCGCGATAGACGACACCCATGCCACCCGCGCCCAGGTGACCGGTGATCTCGTAGCGACCGAGCGACTGCCCTGCTACCAATTCCATGTGTGCCTATCTGTACCCAGTTCTGAGATGGAGGCTAACACAATTGAGGACACCCGCAACCAATGATTCTCACGAGTAGCGAAGGACTCTACTATGATTCTCAATATCGGATGTTCGAACAGGTATGTGTTTGGTGTCGAGAGACACATTCAACACTCTGTTCGCGTGAGGTCTCCCCCAACTCATGGGTGTCACCCTTCGCATTGCTGCATCGTGAGGGCGGACGCATGGGCGGCGCCTGACCCGATACCTATACGATCCCCCGCTCGCTACTCGGCCTCCTCGATTCGCTCGAGAACGTTCTGGTGACCCGCCTGCTCCATGAGCAGCCCCGTGATCCTGCCATCCGAGTCACGCACGGCCGTGAAGCGGCCCGCGATGCAACGAAGGAAGAAGACATCCTCCGAGCTGGCATACAGCCGAAACCTCCGCGCCTGCCCGGCCGCGGGCCGGAGGTACAGAGAGCCGTCCTCCAGGGTGATATGTACAGCCCGCAAGGTGTTCTTCGATCCTCGGTACGTACCGCTGATAGCTGCCGCGGCAGCGGGGGAAATCTCCACCGCTGCGGCGGTCTTGTGGTCCACTTTCGGAGCCTGCATCAACTGATCGGTGATCTGCGCGACATCGTAGTAGTGGCTCCCCTTCTCCAACTCCGTCTTCAGATTCAGCACAACACCGTGCTCGTTCCCGGCAAAGTCATACACGTGAACCTCGCCCTCACGCAGATCGTAAATGTTGGAGTAGCGCGTCTGGAATCGCCCCTTCAGACGACAAGCGGAGAGGATTTCGGCGAATCCGTCAACACTGATGTCGGTCCCGGCCCGCAGCATGCGATTCGCCTTCTCGGCCCTCGCACCAATCGTCTGCACGCTGGTATCGGACCGCCAGACTCGCAGCCGTCCACTCTCAAAACCGACGATGGCCGAGTGACCTTCCCTGTCCACGAGCATCATGCGGGCCGCGGAAAAGCCATCAATGTTGAACGAGGCGCACAAGGCCAACGCCTCGTCGACTGTGGATGCTTCCTCCAGGATCTTCTCACTGATATTCTCGAAAAAGTCCGGGAGATCCGGGGATCGGGTCCATCCGGTCGTGTAGCCCGCCACCCAGTCGAGAAAAAGACCCTGGTCGTTCATGCCGCCCTGGACCCAACCGTTGACGAAGCCGAACAGGACCCTTCCGAAAGAGCCCTCCTGTGGCGCCAGGAACCACACGCGGGTCGGCACGTCCTCCCAGTCTTCGTTGTTGCCCACCAACGTTCGCCCGTCATTTGTCGCCTTGAAGATGGTGCACGGCTCGAGCAGGCCCACAGAGAGGGCCACGACCAACAGCATCATGACGACCCGCTGCACGGAGTCCCTTTTTCCGATGGGTACGATGGGTACCACCCTAAGGCCTGGTGCCGAGAGGTGCCGATACAGCGAGCTCGTCTCGGAAGAGCGGCCGGCCGGCGAGCGCGATGCGCAGGCCGTAGATCGCCAGCCCCAACACCAGGGCAAGTGCCACGACCGTCCCGCCGAAGGTCCACGAGGACACCTGGAAGGTCATCGGGATACCGGTCAGAAGAGCCCCGACTGCGCTGATCACCACGACCGACAGGAAGCCGTAGCGGAACAAGACCAAGATGAAAATGCCAAGGTATAGCGACGTGAAAATCAGATAGACGGTGGGGCTCGAATAGGCCGGCCAATAAGCGCCTATTCCGATCGCGAAAGCCGCAGCGACCGCAAGCCATGTCCGACGCAGAAGCAGCCGTAGGATCACCAGAATCAACACTATAAGAAGAGCGTTATTCAGAATGGCATTCGTGTGGTCGATCGCGAGGGCTGTCACCAGGTGGGCTCCCCTGCGCAGAGCCTCGAGCGTGGATAGGCTGACGTCTGGCAACGAGCCCGGCAAGCCGGTCAGGCGAGGAAATAACCAGGTGAGCAGCCAGCCCAGATTGGTCAATAAGGCCCCCGCGGCGACACCGACCAGGATGTCTCGCCCAACCAGAGGATCGCGCCAGCGGCCACCGACGAAGCGCACCCAGGTCACGAGCATGTGCGGCCAGATGCGGCGGGCGTAGGGCTCGACCGCCATGTAGAAGGTCCAGACGCAGCCGGCTGCGAGTTGCCCAGCCGATCCCACCTGTCGGATGACCCTTCATTCTCTTCGATGTGGCCCAGGTAGGCATCGTTGGGAGAGAAGTCGAAGAGACTGTCTGCTGGCGCCTCTTTGTAGCCGAAATCCGACAGAATCTGCTGCGCTCTCGCCACGAGAACCTCGGGCGATTTTTGGAGATCGAGGTAGCCCACAAGCTGAGTCTGTCTAGCCAGGACCACCCAGACGGCCGTGAACACGAGAGCGGCCAAAAACAGACTAATCGCCATCTTTGGGCTCACGCTCTCGGCTCCCCCGGCCTGGGCCACCAGCTCGGGTGACGGGGTTTCGCCGGCTGCCAGAGCTGCCGCCAGCGGATCGCCGCCAGGCAGCGCAGCCGAGACGGCCAAAGCCGACGGCGGGCGCTGCACCGGATCCTTCTCCAAACACGTGAGGATCACTCGCTCGACTGCCGGGTCGAAGCCTTCAACCAGACTCGATGGCGTGGTTGGGGAGGATTGCTCCTGGCGCTGCAGGATCTCAGCCGGGGTCTTGCCTTTGTAGGGCTGCTCACCGGTAAAAAGCTCATAGAGCACCAGGCCCAGGGCAAAGAGGTCGCTCTTGACCGTGACCTCTTTGCCTGCCCACTGTTCGGGCGCCATATAGGCCGGGGTCCCCGCGCGCGCTTCGGCACCTTCGATCGAGTCGTCAAGGCCGGCCAGGCCGAAATCGGTGATCTTGACCTGACCCCGGCCGTCGATCATCACGTTGGCGGGTTTCAAGTCCCGGTGCAGCACCCCCTGGTCGTGCGCCGTCGCCAAACCCGCGCACAGTTGCCTGGCCGCCTGTATCGCTTTGTTCTTGGGCAGGCGGCCGATGCGCCGCAGCAACGAGGCCAGATCCTCGCCATCCACATACTCCATCGAGATGTAGTGCTGGCCCTCGAACTCGCCGATGTCGTGCACCCGGCAGACATTGGGGTGCGAGACCTTGAGCGCCATCCGCACCTCGTTCAAAAAGCGCTGTAGACGGTCCTCGTCCTTCTCCAGCCCTCGCGGCAAAAACTTCAGCGCGACCGGTTGGCCGAGCTTCAGGTCATCGGCCCGGTAGACCTCGCCCATTCCTCCGCGACCAAGCAGACCAATGATTCGATACCTCTTGGCCAGCACCGTGCCCGGGATGAAGCGGCCCTTGTCGGCAGATGACGAAGAATCCGGGATCGAGGACCGAGCCCTCTCGACCGGCAAGGCACCCGGCACACTCGACCGGGTCGGAGCATCCGAGCCATCGCCGATGGGCGCACCACAGGCACCACAGAACCGGCTCCCCCCTGAAACCTCGACACCACAGGCTGGACAGCGAATCACTGCGCCCAAGTTGAAGGTCCTTTCGCTCGACCCCAGGCTAACACGGTGTTTGGGCGCCTTTGGAGCCCCACATGGGCGCCACGCTAGCCTCCTTCCAATGACATAGGTGGGACTGTCAGTCTGAGGAGGACCAAACCCGCCAGCTC
>JAOZUP010000410.1 GCA_029938595.1 Thermoanaerobaculales bacterium
CCCGATTCGAGGGTTCTCTTCCCGGGCTCACAGGAGGCGGCGGTACGCCGCTTCTTGGCCGACACCGAGCTTGATTTCCCCGAGCTCAAGCTGCGACAGGCCCGCACCGAGAAAATCGAGCACGCAGTGGTGGTGGACACGCGCAGTCCCGCACGGCTCGGCGAGGTCCATGGCCTCATCGAGCGCGCCGGCTGTCCGATCACCCTGATCGACCATCATATGGAGGAGGAGGAGGACGGTCTCTCGGCCGACGAGGTCTTCGAGCGACCAGTCGGCGCCACCTGCACGATCGTCGCCGAGCTCTTCCGCGAACGGGGCATCGAGCCCACCACCGAGGAAGCCAGCCTTCTCCTGATGGGAATCTACGAGGACACCGGCGGCCTCTCGTACCGCGAGACGACGCCCGAGGACCTTCGCGTCGGCGCATGGCTCATCGAGCAGGGGGCATCGTTGGCCTGGGTGCGGCGATGGGTCCTCAAGGCCCTGCAGCCGGAGCAGCTCGAGCTCCTCAACCGGATGGTGGAGGCGACCGAGGAGATCGACATCGCCGGCATCTCGGTCGCCATCGCCATGGTCGAGGTCGACCGGTACCACGAGGAGGCCGCCTTCGTGGTCCACCGGTGGATCGAGATCTTCGATATCAGCGTCGGCGCCGTGATGCTGGTGCGTCCACCCAACATCAATCTCATCCTCCGCTCGCACCTTCCCGGACTTCATGTCGGCCGTGTCGCACAGCGATTCGGCGGCGGCGGCCACCCAACCGCGGCCTCGGCCCGCATCTCCGGCGCGATGCCGGTTGAGGTGCGCGAGCAACTGCTCGATATCCTCGCCGTCGAGATGCCCCCGCCGGCCACCGCCCTCGACATCGCCGCCCGTACCATCTTCTCAGTCGACGACACCAACTCGGTCGAGGAGACCAAGGACCGCATCAACCAGCTGCGGGTCAATGCGCTTCCGGTGCGGGATGCCGACGCCGACGAGCTGGTGGGTCTGGTCACCCGCCAGATCCTCGACCGAGCATTGAGCCATGGCATGGCGGAACGGCCGGTGCGCTCGATCATGCAGCCCGATCTGCCCATCGTGTCGGCCGCCACACCGCTCGACGAGCTTGGTGATCTTTTCCTCGAACGGTCTCTCCGCTTCGTCGTGGTCGAGGACGCCGGCCGCCCCGCCGGAATCATCACCCGCATGGAGCTCTTCCGCCGCCTCTTCGAGCATCAGCACGCAGCGGGATCTACTCTCGACCATCGGATGGCCGGCACCCGTCCGGTAAGCCAACAGATCGCACGCAAGCTGCGTGAGAACGCCCCGGCCTGGGTGCAGCGCCTGCTCACCGCGGCCGGCCGGGTGGCAGACGCCCAGAGAGTGTCCGTTTACCTGGTCGGCGGGATGGTGCGCGACCTCCTCCTCGGGCGCGTCAACGAAGATGTAGATCTCGTGGTGGAGGGAGACGGCATCGCCTTTTCCTCCGCCCTCGCGGACGCCCTGGACGGTCGCCATCACCCCCACACACCGTTCCTCACAGCAGTGGTGAGTCTTCCCGACGGCCTGCGGGTGGACGTAGCCTCCGCGCGGACCGAGTTCTATCGCACACCGGCCGCCCTTCCCGAGGTCATCACCTCCCTCATTCGTCAGGATCTCTATCGCCGTGATTTCACCATCAACTCGCTCGCTATCGCGTTGTCGGGCGACAGTTACGGAGAGCTGGTGGACTTCTTCGGCGGCCGCAAGGACATCGATCGCAAGGAGATACGGGTCCTCCACTCTCTCTCCTTCATCGATGACCCGACCCGGGCGCTGCGCGCCGTTCGCTATGCGCGGCGCCTCGGATTCACCATCGCCACCGACACCAGGAACCTCATCACCACCGCCCTCGGCGAGGGGGTCTTCGAGCATCTCTCCGGCCAACGCCTGCGGCGCGAGCTGGAGAATCTTCTCGAAGAACCGCATCCGACCCTGGCGCTCGCTCTGGTTGCCGATCTCGGTCTTTTGCCCGCAATCTGTCCGGAGTTCGTCTGGTCCGAGGAGGTCCGCAGCTATCTCATGGAGATCGAAGGGCAGCTGACGTGGTACCAACTCGAGCGGCTCGGCCCACCACCTGAGCGGTGGGTGCTGTACGTCGGGGGCCTCGCCCAGTGTGCCGGTTCCGGGTCGGAGGGTAGCCTGGTCCACCGCCTTCAGCTTGCCGGGGCCGTCCGTAGGCAGTTCCTTTCCCTACCCGACGAAATATCGACTATCAGACGAGCGGCCGACGGGAGCACCCCACTCTCGCGCAGGGTGGAAATAGTGGAAGAATGCTCAGCAGAGGCATTGTTGTTGGCGATGGCCAGCCTTCCCCTCGAGGCGCGACGCGCCGTCGCGGAAGCGGCGGTAGCCGCCGTTCGTGTTTCGCTCCCGGTCAGCGGCCGCCAACTCGTCGATGCCGGGATCCCGCCCGGACCCCATATCGGCCGCACTCTCAAGCTGACCCGCGACGCATTGATCGATGGCGTGATGCGCGACGACGAGGCGTTGGAATGGGCACTCGAAACGGCGCGGTGCCTGCAGACGGAAGACAACGCATGAACAGGTCCGGCCTCATTCTCGCTGTGGTCACACTTCTTGCCGGGACGGCATTCGCTCAGGCGCCGGTTCCCGTGGCCGAGCGGGTCATAACACAGAAGGACACCGCCACCCGGATCACCTTGTTCAGCAACCGCGCCGTGGTGGTCACCATCCGGGAGAACGAGGAGCAGGAGTTCCTGCGCCGCATTACCCTGCCGGACGACCAGTACCTGATTTACCTGGCGGCGTTTCAGAGCAATGCGGTAGAGCTGGACGAGAAACCGATCAAATCCAAAATCGAAACCTCCACTGCCGCCGTCGTTCTCATCCTTCACGTCGGCCCGGACGCCCCGAGAATCCTTCGCTTTTCGCCCATGGCCACGGTCTCACTGCCGCTGTCGCGGATTATGAGCGCCCTCGACGATCTCCAAAACCAAGTCCTCGAGGCGAGTCCATCGTTCGAAGAAATTCGCGCCTGGACGCCGAAACGTGGGGACCGTGTCCAGCTCATGAACGGTAGCTTCGCCCGAGTATTGGAGATCTGGCCTGACGGGATGTTGGTCCTCGAGCACGAGGGAACCTTCATCCGTGAAATGGTGGCGCCCGGTTCGCGGGACCGGGTCATCCGCCACGTTCTGGACTCGGAACCGTGAGAATCACCGGTGGCGAGTGGCGCTCAAGGCGGCTGCGCGGGCCCGGGAAAAATCTGCAGCTGCGACCTACTCCCGACGCAATGCGCGAACGAGCCTTCGCCGTCCTCGCTGACCGCGTGCACGATTCGCGTTTTCTCGACCTGTTTGCAGGCACCGGCGCCGTCGGGCTCGAGGCTCTGTCGCGAGGCGCTCGCTCGGTGGTCTTCGTGGAGAAGCATCGAGGCGCCGCAACCCTGATCGAGATGAACTCTGCGTCGTTTGATCTCACCACCGATCGTGCCGAGCTGACGGTGTGCGGCGCAGCCGCCACAGTTGACCAACTGGCCCGACGCGGCGACAGCTTCGACATCGCGTGGGCCGATCCGCCGTTCGAATGCTGGCGAGAAGGGCTCGATGTCCTCGTCGCCGCATTCGACTCAGGGTTGCTGAATGCCACCGGTCTCGCCTGTCTCGAGTGCCC
>JAOZUP010000073.1 GCA_029938595.1 Thermoanaerobaculales bacterium
CCGTCCGCCTCAGCACCCTCTACGTCAAGTTCCTGCGTTACTGGGAGCCGCTGGTGGTGCCGGCGGTCCTGGTTACGGCGTGGTGGCTGATTCGTCTTCCCAGACGATTCCGTCGTCCGGCGATCCGAATTGTGGTGGCGGGCACTATGGTGTGGGGCCTTGCCTACGCCTGGGCCTTCGTCGACCCTCACCCCCACCTCACCGCGTCGAAGTGGTTGCAGCCGATGCTCTCCTCCGAGCAGGTGGTCGCCTTCGAGAGCTGGGATGAAACCATAGGACTCGCGCCCGAGAAAGGCCCGGTCGAGCGTATCGACCTCCCATCGTACGATCTCCCAGACGACCAAGAAAAGGTCGAGCGCTGGTGCCACCAGCTCGACCGCGCGGACTGGGTGGTCCTGACGTCGAACAGGGTGATTCGAACGGTCCTCGAAAATGACCGGAGATTTCCTCACACCGCTCGCCTATACCGATTGTTGCTGGCGGGCGAGGCCGGTTTCGAGCCCGCGACCAGGGTGTTTCGCGGACCCCGGATCTTCGGCCTCCATTGGCCGGTGCAAATGGCTGACGAGAGCTTCGTCAACTACGAGTTCCCGCAGGTGTTGATTCTGCGCCGCACCCATGATGTCGCGCCGGGGGACCTCGCCGAAAGGGTGAAGCGGCCTCTGCCGTTCCTCGACGAGCTGGATTACCCAGGCCTCGAGCAGAGCTTCATCGACCGCTTGCCGGCGGTTTCTCCGATTCCATCCTCTGTGCGGCAGGTGTTGGATGTCACAATCTGGCTGGTCGTTTTCGCTGGACTGGGAATCGCCGTCTGGGGGTTCCTCCTGCCGATCGTCCGCAGCTGGCCGGACGCAGGTGTCGGGCTCGCGCTCGCTACCGGGTGGATCGCACCCGCGTGGCTGATGTGGATGGGCTCGGAGGTCGGGATCTGGGCCACCAGCCCCGCCACCGCTTCGTGGATCTATCTCGGGCTCGTGGTTGCAGGCGCCGTCGCAATCCGAATGCGGTGGCGCGAGGCCACCGCCGTTCTCCAGCGGCGATATCCCGCCATCTTGAAGATCCTCATGGTGACCGCTGCGGTCGCTCTCCTCTTCCTCATCGTACGTGCCTACAACCCCGCAATCCATTGGGGCGAAAAGCCCATGGACTTTTCCTTTCTCAACGCATTCCTGAGCGCTGGGCAGTGGCCGACCGGCGAGCCCTGGTTGGCCGGGATGCCCCTCCACTACTACTACTTCGGCGAGGTTCTCTCCGCATTCCCGATTCTGGTCGCCGGGTGCAGCCCAGCCGTCGGATACAACCTGATGTCGGCGACAATCCCCGCTCTCAGTGCCGCCGTCCTCGCAAGCCTCGGGCTGTTGCTGGCACGACGGCGGGGATGGGGCGCGGCGTGGCTGCCCGCCATCCTGGTTCTGCTCAGCGGCAACCTCGCGTGGCCCTGGCTCGTCGATCTCGCCCGCAAGGGCAACATCTTCGATGTGTGGTGGGCGACGTCGAGGGTCATCCCGGGCTTCGCCATCGACGAGTACCCGCTGTGGACCACACTCTTTGCCGACCTTCACGGCCACTTCATCGCGCTCCCGGTGATGCTGACGGCCCTCGTCTGGGGATGGATCTGCGTCGAGGCCGGGGGACGGCGGTGGATCGCCGCGGCGGCGCTGTGCGGTATCTGCACCGCGGCCCTGGTGGCCACCAACCCGTGGGACATCTTCATTCTCACTGCCGCGCTCGGCGTAGGGGTCGTCGCGGCCGCTCACCGACCCCTGATCGGGCTCACTCGCCTCGCCGCTGCCGCAGTCGTCAGCCTCGTCGCCTCCGCACCTTTCGTGGTGGAGCTCCTCGCCGGAATCAGCGCCGGTGCGGGAGATCGGGGGCTCTTCCTCACCGAGGCCGATTTTGCCCCTGCGTGGGCAATTCTGCTCCACTTCGGGCTCTTCCTGATCCCACTCGCTGCACTGGCGCTGGCCACCCTCGGCCGCCACTCGTGGGTCGTCCTGCCGCCGATCGCCATCGGCGTGTTCGCAGGGCTCGTGTTCGGGTCGAACGCCGCGGCTTTAGCGCTCGCCGCCACCGCAATCTTCGCCACGGTCGCGGTGCGCACCGGCGATCGCCTCACGCGTCTCGCGTGGTCATTGGCAGCGGCGGGCTCGCTGGCCGTGGCTTCGGCAGAGCGCTTCACCCTCATCGACCGCATGAACACCGTGTTCAAGATCTATAACGGGGTGTGGGTGCTGCTCGCAGTCGCTCTCGCAGCCCTTCTGCTGCGCACCCGGGGCGGCAGGCGCCGACTCGTCCTCGCGGTCTGGCTCCCTCTCCAGCTGGTGGCGATGGTCAACCTCCCCCTGGGAATCGCCCAGGCGTGGCGGTGGCCGCGCATCCAGTCTCCTCGACCAACTCTCGACGGACAGGCCTTCCTCGCCACCGAGGACCCCCAGACCTGCTTCCTGGTGCGGGCGCTGCAGGGCGTCGCTCGCCCCGGTGAGACAATCGCCGAGGCGGCAGGCAACTCCTACAGCCATTTCACCCGCATCACCATGCACACCGGCCAACCCACCGTTGTCGGATGGGATTGGCATCTGAGACAGCGCGGCCAATCGCCGGAGGAGATCGCCGCACGTTTTGCGGACCTCGAGACCCTGTACTCCGGCACCGATCGAAGCGCGCGCCGGGCGGTGCTCGACCGTTATCGCGTCGGCTGGGTCGCGCTCGCCGGCATCGAGCGCGAACGCTACGGCATCGACATCGTCGATCCGCTGCAGGGGGTGTCGGGAGTCTCGGTATTTGCCAAGAACGACAGCTCGATCCTCTATCGTGTCGCACACGATCATCGAGAAGGAGACGCAGCGATTGCACCGAAAGTAGAAATACCTGCGACCACGACTCTCATCGGAAAGATTCCAGAGGTCGCGGAGAACCTCGTCCTTTCGGTCGCGGTCGATGACCTCGGTGCGTCCGTGGTTCTGCGCGACGGCAGCCTTATCGAGCTCGACTCCGAGGCGAACCTGGTCGGCGGTCTGGTTTCGCCGGGATGCAGCGTCTCTTCGGTGGCTCGGCGTGGAGAGGAACGCTGGGTTGCGTGCCGAAACGGATCCCTGTGGCTCTTCACCGGCGAACAGTGGCGAAATGCCGGGAGGGTTCGTGACGCCGGCCTCGTCACCGCTGGGCAGTTCGTTTGGGCGGGCGGTGGCGGCGGCCTCTGGCGCCACGAGGACGGCCGCTGGCAGCGGTTCGACGCCGGTCCCGTAACTGCCGCAGCGGCCAATGGACCGGTGGTGGCGTGGACCGACGGGTCCCGGGTGTGGGTCGGCGATGGCAGGTCGCGGCGCGCGGTCGGCCGTTCTCTGGTGGGTGTGAGAGCTCTGACCTGGCGCGGCCCCGACCTCTGGGCGCTCGACAGTGGGGGACTCTACCGCAGCGGCGGCGCGGTGCTGCCCTGGCGGCGGGCGGTGGATGACGCCGGACCGTTGGCCGGCGTTGCAGGCAACAAACACAATCTGTGGCTCGTGCGAACGGACGGTTTCGTGCTCGAGCTCCCCACGCCCCGATGTCGTTCTCCGTGGGAAGCGGATGGCACGCCGACCGACAGCGGGCTAAATGAACCTCGCGGGCTGGCTGCGTCCCCGTCCGGTTGGTTCGTAGTCGCCGACACTTTCAACCACCGGCTTCGCTGGTACACCAACCAGGGCACCTGCCTCGACGCCTTCGGCGCCCTCGGATCCACGCCCGGTGCGTTCCGCGAACCGTCGGGGATCGCCCTCGCCGACGACGGCAGCCTGGCCGTCGCCGACACGTGGAACGGACGCGTTCAGCTCATCGATCCCGACGGTGCTGCAGAGGTGATTGACAACGGTCTCTTTGGCCCCCGAGAGCTCCTGTGGGGGCCCGGCCATTCGCTCCTGGTCGCCGACACCGGTAATCGACGGTTGCTTCGGTACTCGCCGCCGGGCTGGCAGCGGGAGACCGTTGCCGAGCTCCCCGCTCCGGTGATCGGGCTCGCGTGGGCCGGCGGTCTGGTGGCCGCTGCGGTTCCCTCCGACGGAGCGATTTTCCTCGTCGATCCCGACAGCGGTGAGACCGTGCGGCGGCTGGAGGTCCCCGGCTGGAGCGGCGGCAAGCAGCAGGAGGGTTACCTGGCGCTACTGCCCTCTGGCGAGATCGCCGCGAGCGCCCCGGTTCCAGGAGAGCTGTGGATTGTCGATCCAACCGGTGATTCGCCCCCTCGTCTGCTGCGCTCCAACCTCCCCGGCCTCACCGCGATAGCCCTGCTCCCCGACGGCGATCTCCTCGGCTCGCTGACGTGGGCCCACAAGTTGGTAAGGATTCCGCTCAAGCAATAACCGGTGTCCGAAGATAATTGAGAATTTAGAGTTGAGAGTTTAGAGTTTCCGCCCACCGTCCCGACAAATAATGGGCGACCTGCGGAAAACTCTCAACTCTCAACTCTTAACTCGTCTTGCCATCCACGTCGGCGACGGAATCCACGATACGATCAGGACGTGGCAAAGAAGCAGCGTCTCGATGTAGTGCTGACCGAACGCGGCCTGGCGCCATCGCGCGCCCGCGCGCAGGCGCTGATCCTTGCGCACAAGGTGCGGGTGAACGCCGAGGTGGTGAGCAAAGCGGGAACCCAGGTCACGGCGGATGCGCTGATCGAGGTCGAGACACCCGATCATCCCTACGTGTCTCGCGGGGCGCTCAAGCTGGCCGCCGCGCTCGACGCATTTGGGATCTCGCCCGAGGACCTCGACTGCCTCGATGTCGGCGCTTCCACCGGCGGGTTCACCGATCTGCTGCTCGAACGCGGGGCACGGCGCGTGATCGCCCTCGACGTGGGCCGGGGTCAGCTCGATTGGCGGCTGCGAACCGACGATCGCGTCGTGGTCATGGAGGGGGTCAATGCCCGCCTCCTCGAGGAGGACTCGTTGCCCTTTATCGCCGATCTGGCGGTGGTCGACGTGTCCTTCATCTCGCTGCGCCTCGTGGTGCCGCCGTTGCTCACCCACCTCGCGCCGGCGGCCTGGCTGGTGTGCCTGGTCAAACCCCAGTTCGAGGCTGGTCGCGGGCAGGTTGGCAAGGGAGGCATCGTTCGGGACGAATCCACCCGCCGAGAGGCAATTGACGACACAGTGCGCGCGTTGCTGAATCTCGACCTCGAGCTCGTCGGCATCGTCCCGTCGCCGATCCGCGGTCAGAAGGGCAACCTCGAGGAACTGGCAGTCTTTCGGACGCCAGAAGATAACGTTAAACGTTAAAACGTTTCCCACCCGCCAGCTTCTGCGGTAGGATTCCGCTCCGGAGGACTGTGCATGGGCACGAACACGATGAGTGTGACATTTCCGGGAGGCAAGAGGGTCGACGCCAGTTACAACGGGTTCGAGATCGAAACCGATCAGGCCATGGACTCGGGCGGCGACGGCTCCGCCCCGGAACCGTTCGACTACTTCCTCGCTTCCATCGCCACCTGCGCCGGCATCTACATTCTCGGTTTCTGTCAGAAACGGGGGATCCCCCATGAGGGGGTTCGGCTCGTCCAGAACTGGGAGCGCGACGAAAAGAGCAGGAGGCTCACGACGATCCGCATCGATATCGAGGTCCCACCCGGCTTTCCCGAAAAGTACCACAAGGCCCTGGTCCGCGCCGCCGCCCAGTGCTCGGTCAAAAAAACGATGGAAGATCCCCCCGAATTCGTTGTGGAAACGGTGACCGTTTAAATTAGGAGTTAGGAATTAGGAATTAGGAATTTCCACACGGCCCCCGGGTAGCACCGTGGCTGGGCGTGCGGCATTCCTAATTCCTAATTCAGAATTCCTAATTCGGCCCGAAGGGCCGTCAGAGCTCGTCCGCTCTCGTCGAGATGGGTCCTCGGTAGTTGTGCTCGAGCCGGACTTGCGCCACCTGCGGCCCGAAACCGCGGTAGGTCTCTTTGATCCGGGTCAGGGCGTTGGACCGCCAGTCCACGTAGGGGTTGTCGATCTGCACCGGGTCGAGACACCCGGCGAGGGCCACCTTTGAGGTCGCGCAGAATCGACTCATCAGAGTCTTGGCCAGGTGTCGATCGCCGTTCTGCAGCTCGTCCACAAGCACGATCGAGCGCTCGATGTCGAGACCGCGCAACATTGATGTCGAAATCATGGTCAACCGGTCGGTGGAACGCAACTCGTCGATGAAATCGTGCTCATTCGACAACGACAAGGACCGAACAGCCTGGAAAAAAGGCTCCAACCACGGTGACAGCTTACTCTCGTAGTCTCCCGGCAGGTAGCCGAGGTCGTACTGGCTCGAGGCGTGTTCGGGCCGCAGAAGGAGCAGACCGTGGTCATACCCGTAGTCGGGGGTCAGCGGTTGCGATTGCGGAGCTACCCGCCAGGTTGTGGGCTGGCCCACCAGCATATAGAGGCCGGCCGCCACCATCATCCGGGTCTTACCGGAGCCGGCCGGGCCATCGAGGACCACCAGCTGCACATCGGGGTCGAGCAGAAACTCCATGGCCAATATCTGTTGCGGGTCGCGAGGGGTGAAGCCGAGAACCGGTCGGGGTTTGTACGTGATGCGTTTGCGATCCCAGTACTGCGCGAAGCGGAGATCTTCCACCCTGTCGAGGCCAGGGTTGGCGCGGGTCAGGATCAACTCCTCGCCGCAGCGTAGTACCACTCCCAGGTTCCACAGGAATTCGATAGGCTGGCCGAGATTCACATCGTCAAAGGCCAGCCAGCGCTCGCCGGGCGCACCGCTGTCGAGAAACCGCTGCAGCGCCCCCTCTTCGATCTCGCCGTCCACCACCCCACGGTAGATCTCGTCGACACTGTCGAGGCTGACCTTGCCGTAGCGGAGGTTCTCTGCGGCGATCGACAGCGCATCACACTTGAGCAACAGATTCGAGTCCTCCGAGATGACCACAACCTCGAATCCGGGGTGGCCATTCGACCTCGCGGCCTCGGAGATGCGCTGCGCGCTGGCGAGAATGTGGTTGTCGCCGGACTCGGCCGAATAGGGCTCGATGGTCGTGCCGCCGGGCTCCCAGGCGAGGATGCCGCCCTCCGCGGTGTGGGGAAATGCCTCGAGATCCGACTGGTGGTGGAAGAGTCGTTCGACACCGTGGTGGATCTGGTGGTCGCGCCGGTACTCAAGCATCTTCCGCATCACCGACCGCGCCGCGTGCCGCACGCCATCGGATTTGGAACGCGAGGCCTGCAGCCGCCCGAGCTCCTCGATGACCTGGTGTAGGAGCACCACCACGTTGCCGCCGGTGAGGAGGCGATCGAGTGCGTCGGGATTTTCGATGAGAGCCGAGGTATCGGGGATGTACACTGTGCCGGATAGGCCTTCGACCGAGTTGTGCATCGGCGGACAGTTTATCACCAAGTGGTTGTTTGTCCTACTATGGAGCCATGACTGACGGCGGTCCCCTGCTGGTGGCGGGCGCACCCTTGAGCTGGACCCCGCGATTGGCGGCGATGGCGGCGGCTGCCGCTCCCCTCCTCGCCGCTGATGGCGGGGCCGACCACCTCGCCCGTCTGGGACTGCGGCCGGCGGCGGTCATCGGCGACCTCGACTCGATCAGCCCCGAGACCCGCGCCTGGCTCGGCGAGGAGTCTCTCATCGTGCGCCCCGATCAGGATCGAACCGACCTCGACAAGGCCCTGGAGTACGCCTTCGAAAACCTCAGCGTAGAGCATGTCACGGTCATTGCCGCCCTCGGCGGTCGGGTCGACCACGAGCTCGGCAACCTCGGACTCCTCGCACGGCTGGCGATGGGAGAGCGGCTCGTCTTCGAGGGTGCAAACGTCAGGGTCCTGGCGATCGACGGTGAAGCCACGCTTGCCGCCCATCCCGGCGAGACCTGGTCGTTCTGGACATTCGATCCATTTGTTCGAGTCACCGTCGTCGGCGTTCGATGGCCGCTCGAGAACGCCGCGATCGACGTCGGCGGACGACCCTCGATCTCCAACGAGGCAGTCGACGATCTGGTACGCGTTCGCGCCACGGGAGGCGCCGTCGTCGTTATGCGGCACTTCACCCGTTAGAACGTTTGAACGTTAAACGTTAACCATCGCACGGTGTCGTTGGGCGGAACGTTCTAACGTTCAACGTTTTAACGTTGTAACGAAGACGCCCGGCGGATGCCGGGCGGATTCATCGAATTGGCTGGGGTGCAGGGATTCGAACCCCGATCCTACGGTCCAGAGCCGCATGTCCTACCATTGGACGACACCCCAGAATGGCCCCTAAGGGGACGTGATTATACCAATCAGCAACCAGTGGTCAACATCCTGTCACTTCGCTCGAATTCGGAATTCGGAATTCGGAATGCCGCCCAACCACCCAGTGACGGTTTCGGGGGGTTGGGTCGAAATTCCTAATTCCTCATTCCTCATTCCTAATTTGGAGCTATGCCCACCCGCGGAGGTGGCAGGCGGTTGCTACGCGTTGGATGGCGATCATGTAGGCCGCATCGCGCATGAACTCCCCGGTCTCCTCGGCGAGATCAGCAACCGCGTGGAAGGCGGTCGTCATCTTCTGGTCGAGGCGTTCGAGGACCTCATCCTTGGGCCAGAAGAAGTTGGCGTTGCACTGAACCTGCTCGAAGTAGGAGCAGGTGACGCCGCCGGCGTTGGCCAGGAAATCGGGGATCACGAAGATGCCGCGTTCCTTGAGCACCGCGTCGGCCTCCGGCGTGGTCGGGCCGTTGGCCCCCTCGGCGATCGCCTTGACCGACGGATTGATGCGGCCCACGTTGTCTGCCGTGATCTGGTTCTCGAGCGCGGCCGGAATCAGGATCTCGGCTTCCTGCTCGAGCCACGCATCAGCCTCGAGCACGTTGAATCCGGCGTCGGCCGCCTTTTCCTTGTCAATGGTTCCGAAACGGTCCGTAATGGAGACTAGGAAATCCATGTCGATGCCGTCCGATTTGCGGAATGTATATGCGCAGTGGTCACCGTTGTCCCAACAGGAAACCGCCACGACCGTGCCGCCGAGCTCGATGAACAGCTTGGCTGCATACTGTGAAACGTTGCCAAAGCCCTGCAGCGAGGCACGGACCCCCTCGATCGGAACACCGAAGCGTTGCATGGCCTCGCGGACCGTGTAGATCACACCGAAGCCGGTGGCCTCGGTACGACCAAGCGAACCGCCCACCTCGACCGGCTTGCCTGTAATGAAGCCGGGGTAGTGGCCACCGACGAGCTTCTCGTACTCATCGAGCATCCACACCATGTGTTGGGGGTTGGTCATGACATCGGGCGCCGGCACGTCTTGCACAGGACCCACGTTGTTGGCCACCTGCCGGACCCAACCGCGGCACAGCGCCTCCTGCTCTCGTGGCGACAGATCGTGGGGGTCGCAGATCACTCCGCCCTTGCCGCCACCGAGAGGAATATCGACTACCGCACACTTCCACGTCATCCAGGTGGCGAGCGCACGAACCGTGTCGACGGTCTCCTGTGGGTGGAAGCGGATGCCACCCTTGGCCGGGCCGCGGGCGTCGTTGTGCTGCACGCGGTAACCCTTGAAGACTTTGACCGTTCCATCATCCATTCTCACCGGCACGGTGAAGTGGAACTCACGCTGCGGCCACCGCAGGAGCTCCCGAATGCCCTCGTCAAGCTGGAGCTTGTCGGCCACCGAATCGAACTGCCGTTGCGCCATCTCGAACGCGTTGAACTCTGTCGCCATGATCGCCTCCTCAGACATCCTCGCACGCTCGCGCGTTATACGCCGAGAACGCCGCCACGTCAACGAGTTTCTTGGCTACCGTTGAACGTTTGAACGTTCAGACGTTACAACGTTGGCATGACGGACGCCGGATGGCAATCGCGACGAAAAAACCGGGGCGATGACCCCGGTCCGGATGTCTGGCTCCGCAGGAGGGACTTGAACCCCCAACCTAGTGGTTAACAGCCACCCGCTCTACCATTGAGCTACTGCGGAACATCAGTGGCAAACGCATATTGTAGGGATAGGGCCCCGAAAGTCAACCGACGGCGGACGATCGCAGCAACGTGAAGACTAGTCGAACCACCGGTGCTCGCGTCATCGTTTCGGAAAACTCCTCCTGAGAAGAAAACGTCGAGGCTGCCAATCGGCGCCCTTCGCACTGGATCCGCAGGCGCTCACCCTGGAGAGGCCAGGGATGGACTCTCCAGGTCGTGTCATCGACGGTCTCGAATGAGACGGTGGAGGTCTCACCGCCGGCGCTTTGGACTTGAATTTCGAAGGGTGAGGGCATCGATGCGCAGAGAAAGACAGAGATGCGGTCGCACGCGTCCAGCAAATTGGCGTTGACCAGTCGCCCGGGTCCGCTCAGGTATGCCCGGTAGCGGGCGTCCGCCCCAAGCTGTTCCCGCCAGGAATCCTCCAGGCGTTCCATCTCGGCGCCAAAGCTCTGGCTGAGCCGCGCGCTCGCCGTGTCGCCTCGCTCGAGAAGATTTGCCAGCTTGCGCTGGGCCATCCCCGCGAAGTGTGAGGCCACCAGGAGGCCGGCATAACGGTTGTATTGGGCGCATCGCAACACGCTTCGACGCCAAATCGCCAGGTGCTCGGCGACCGGCATGCGGTCGAACGCACAGGGCCGACCGTCTTCGCCCAGGGTCGGGGCGTCGTCGAACTCTGTCCAGCCGCAGTCGTGCAGCAGCACTGCGGCAAGGGTCTCAGGCAGCGGGGCGGGACGGGCGAATGTCCGGTTGCCCCAGTGTTCCGCAACCTGCCATGCAAGCCATGCATGGGAGGCCTGCGGGATAAGGTAGTTACCTGTCGGGTCGCCCTCGCGGTAAATAAACACCCCGCGATTCTACACCGAGCGGCTCACGCCGCTCGGTGTAGAATCGCAAATTCGGAATTCGGAATTCGGAATTCGTCCCACTCACCCAACAATCACGCTTCTGGAGAACGGATGAACATTCCGAATTCCGAATTCAGAATTCCGAATTTGTGTCTGCATGATAACCTTCCCCCATGGTGCATTTTGGGACCTCCGGGTGGCGCGGCATCATCGGCAGCGAATTGACCTTTCGCCGAGTGCGAATGGTCGTGCAGGCGATGATCGAGACCCTCAGAGAGAACGGCGCGCAGGCCGAGCACATCGTGATCGGTTTCGACACCCGGATGCTGTCCGAGAAGTTCGCAAAAACGGCCGCCCAGCTCATGGCGTCGAACGGCGTCCCGGTCGAGCTGACGCCACGCGATGTGCCCTCCCCAGTCATCGCGTCGATGGTCCTCGAGCGTTCGGCGGCGGCGGGCATCACCTTCACCGGCAGCCACAACCCACCTGAGTACAACGGCCTCAAGATCTACACTTCGGACGGAATCCTTGCACCGAAGGAGTTCACCGACCGGGTCGAAAAGATCTTCGACCGCCTCGAGAAGACGCACGACGACACGTTCGTGCCCCGGCCCGAAATGATCACCTACCACGATCCGAAACCCGCCTACCTCGAGCGACTTCAACGCCTCATCGACTGGGAGGCGATCCGTTCCTCCGGCATCAAGATGGTGGTCGATCCCCTATATGGCAGCGCACGTGAGTACCTCGACCACATCCTGCTCGAGAACGAGGTCGAGGTCGATGTCATTCACAACACCCGAGACCCCTACTTTGGCGGCTATGCCCCGGACTGCACCTCTGAGAACCTCTCCCGGCTGCGCGATGTGATGCGCCGCACCGGAGCGGATCTCGGGCTCTCCACCGACGGCGACGGTGATCGATTCGGGATCCTCGACCGCGGCGCCCGGATGTGCAATTCGAGCACAGCACTCGCGTTGATCCTCGATTACCTTGCACGGCGGCGACATTTGAAGGGCGGCGTCGGCTACACCGTCGCCACGTCGGGACTGATCAACGCCGTCGCCCACGAGCACGGCCTCGAGCTGGTGGAGACCGCCGTCGGTTTCAAGAACTTCGGACCGTTGCTGGTCGACGGCACCCTCGAGTACGCCGGCGAGGAGAGTGCAGGCCTGGCGTGGTCCGAGCACCTGCCGGAACGGGACGGAGTGCTCGCCTGTCTGCTGGCCGCCGAGATGGTCGCGGTCGAGGGCAAAGGTATGGCGGAGCTCAGCCACGAGTTGGCGGCGCGGGTCGGCACATACAGCTTCCGGCGCACCCAGATCCCCCTCAGCGACCGTTCGCGTGAGATCTACGAGCGGCGACTCAAGCAGAAGTGGAAAGAAGTAAACGGTTTCAAGGTTGCCGAGGTGGACCGCAGGGATGGGCTCAAGCTGGTCTTCGAGGGCGGGAGCTGGATCCTGATCCGGGTCAGCGACACCGAGCCGAAAATTCGACTCTACGCCGAGGGGCGATCGTCGGAGGAGCGGCGCCACCTCATGCATCTTGTTCGACAATTTTTCTCTCAACGGAGGATTTGAAAATGTTCGATATTGAGTTCGTGACCGGCCGCGAGGTTCTCGATTCCCGCGGCAACCCAACTGTCGAGGCCGAGGTTGTTCTGTCGGGAGGTGCGTTCGGACACGCGATCGTCCCATCGGGCGCTTCCACCGGTTCCCGAGAGGCGCTCGAGCTGCGTGACGGCGACCTCGAACGATACGGGGGCAAGGGCACGTTGCGCGCGGTCGAGCACGTCAACGGCCCGCTCGCCGAGGCGGTTGAAGACCTCGACGCGCGCGACCAGCTCGGCGTCGACCAATCGCTGATCGACGCCGACGGCACCCCCAACAAATCGGTGATGGGCGCCAACGCCATGCTCGCAGTGTCGCTGGCGGTGGCACGGGCCGCTTCCGAGGCGAGCGGGCTTCCGCTGTATCAGTATCTGGGCGGTTGCGGCGCGCGCGAGCTGCCGGTGCCGATGATGAACATCTTAAACGGCGGCGCCCACGCCGACAACTCGGTCGATTTTCAGGAGTTCATGGTCATGCCGGTGGGACTCAGCACCTTTTCCGAGGGTCTGCGCGCCGGCGTCGAGATCTTCCACACCCTGAAAAAGGTGCTCAAAGAGCGGGGCTTCACCAC
>JAOZUP010000411.1 GCA_029938595.1 Thermoanaerobaculales bacterium
ACGAGCGGTTTTCGTGACGACCTCGAGACCACTCATGGTGACCGCTTCGACCCAGAAGCGCACGTCCACATTATTCACGGTGGCCTCAGACAACACGGTGTATCGAATTCTCACAGCCTGGCCGACCTCGAGACGCCCCGTGCGGAGATACTCCTGTCTCCAATCGATGATGAGGTTATGGCTGAACCTCACTGCTCCTCCGATGGGACCCACCAGCTCCACCTCGATCTCGACTTCAGCTTGAATGCCCGCGGGGATGGTTAGAAACTGACCACCGAAAATATACTGGAGGGAGTACCCTTCCCGCACCGGCGTGGAACCCGGCTGGATCAGGAGCAACTCACGGCCGTCGACAGCCGCCACCCGTGCCGATCTGCTGTCTTCAACCGCACATTGGAGCCAACCCACCGTTGACGGGTCCAAAGAAGAAAGCTCGATGCCCGGCGAAAACAAGTTCCGACCAGCGAGCTGTGTCCCCCTGCAGGTTCGGAAAGCCCCGTCGCAGAACGCGAGCTCACCTGTCGAGGACAGCCCAGCTACCAGATCGAGATAGGTGTTCCCCCAAAAAAGGTCGCGGGTCGTCGCATACTCGCGAAAGACCGATCGACCACCCAGGCGATCGGCGGGATCAGAAAAATCGAGATAATCCAGAACCGAGATCGGCATGTCAAGCTGCATGAACGGCTCGTCAACGACTCCTGAATCACCCGATGGTGTCAAGGCGATCAGGAACCCCCACGACTGACTGAGCATGCTGGCCTCATCGCTCGCGCCCGGCTTCGTCTCACGGGACTCATCACTCGTGATGAGAACCAGGGTGTCGTCCAGGATGCCGCAGTCCTTGAGTTCCCGGATGAAGAACCCGATCGCATGATCGAGATAGTCCATCGCCCAACCGGCGCTCCCGTGCTCATGGGCGCCCTGAAAATCCTGAGGAGTATTGAAAGGATGGTGGGTCCCAACGGTCAACAAGGTCAAAAACCAGGGACGCTCTTCTCGTTGTAACTGTTCCAGCATTCCCAGGCTCTGCTCGAAAAAGGCGAGATCGTCGATACCCCATTGATTTCGGTTATACGAGTGCTCGAAAAATGAGTCGCCTGCTGCAATCTCAAACCCGGCTTGCGGCATGAACTGGTCCTTCAGCATGTACGACATGGGCGCCGCCTGCAGATAGGTGGTGGCATAGCCGAAATCTCGAAGAATCGCCGGCAGGCAGTCAAGCTGGCCAGCGCCAATGAGCTCCGTCATCTTCGACTCACCACCATCCAGCTTTGGATAGTCTCCGCACAACAGTGCGTACTCTCCACGATTGGTCTGCCGTTGGTGATCAATAAAGGTGGACCATGAGAGTCCGCTCTCGGCGATCTGATCGAGATGGGGCATGCTGATCTGATTGGTCTCATCATGGCGATCGCGAAGACTCGGAAGATACGTCCCTGACACGCCCTCGAGGATAATGAGCAGCACATTCGAGGCGCGGGGAGCACTGTGGATGATGGACTCACCGGTAAGATCCGCCCGGACACTTCGGTGGAGCGCCACCACCGGGGTGCTTCGCCCACCGACATGTGCGACCAGACGGCCGACTTGGGCGACCACAACGTTTGTCTGCCGCCATTCGGAGAGCTGCCGGTCACGAGGCATAACCGCAGATACGGCAAAGAAAACGACCGCCACCAACACCAAGAGCCACAACCTCTTGATTCGGAGCCACTGGGGAGTTACCCACAAGACGGCGCAAGACACCAAGAGGACCAGAAACCAGGTCATCGGGTGAGAAAACGCCAGCCCGGACCCGAGGAGAAACGTCGGGTCGGCAAGATAACCGGCATACGCGAGCCTGGCCATGGAACCCAACTCACGGATGTGTTCATAATTTGCAAAGTTGATGATGCACCACAATGCAACGAGGACCGTCGCGGCCGGGCGACCCCACCGTTTGAATCGCAGTAGGAATAGGGTTGCGGTCGCCACCAGCAACGAGACCGCCAGATCGAGTGTGAGGCCTCTGAGATCGCCTCCTCGAAACCTGAGGTTGTCTTCGATGAGAAGCATGGCTCTGACGACCAGCGGCGACAGAAAGATCGCCGCGACGACGTAGACCACTGGCCGGCAAGAGCTGGTTTCAGCCGCCAATACTCACCTCATATATCGGTCCAACGGGTCCCAGCGCACGACCTGGGCCACCATCGGACCTCCGGTCACCGTTATTTGAATTTCTTCTTCGGTCCTGCTCCGATACACTCGCAGCAACTGGTGCCCGGGTTTCACATCGACCACGTCATCATCGATGGCATCGGCGCCGATGAGGCGTTGAAGACGGTATGACTGGATCAAATCGGTCGGGTTTACAACTGCGACCAGCAAACCTCCAAGACCTGATCCTGAGCCGCCGGTTTCAAATCGAGTCCTCGCTACTCGTTCCGCTGTCCACACGCCTTCCGAGCTGTCCAGAAATCGCCAACGAGGACGAACCACAATCTTGTCCGCGGCGTCGATGAGGAGCCAACCCTGTCCGCTCCCATTGGGCACGTATCTCTCGAGATCCAACCGCTTCTCGTCATCGCCGGGAATTTCGAATTCGTCGGTCGCCAGTGATCGACCTCCCGAACCCATGATGTGCAGGCGGACCGTCTTTTCAAAACCGCTGGTGTTTCGAAAACTGACGACGGTGTTCAGACCGGCCATCTTCCACGGGAAAAAGGGCACGACGAGACGATCCAATGGCAGCTCCCCTTCGGTCCGCACGGACCACGTAGCCGGTGGGCGCGAAAACCCCTCATCAGCGGGTGAGAGCCAATCCGTGTAAACACCATACACGCCCTGGGTTTGTAGTCTTTTCATGGTGGGATAGTCATTCACCGTGTGGACGAAGACCCGCACACCGTGCGCTGCCAACTCGGCCGGGAGGGTCCCCTCCATCGCGTGACGGATGGGCATGGTCACACCAAAAAGAGGGTTGTTGGTGGCAAAATCGATCACCTGTTGGTCTGAAAGATCGCTCCTGTAGAGAGTAAAGATCACATGGTTGTACCCTAGTCTTCTGGCCTCGGGATACGACTCGGGACGGTAGATTTGGGGCACGATTCGGTGGAGCTGCTCGGGGTATTCCTCTGCGATCGAACGCAATCCATCGATGTTGCGTTCTTTAATATCGGTGACAATCAGAATGTTCGGGTGTTCCACCAGCCATTCTTCGAGGTCTTCCAGGCTGAGGTGAGAGAGCCCGTGTACCGACGGTGTCGAGCGGAATTCGGCGACAGTCAATCGGCCGGACAATCGGTCAAACAACTTAACGAACTCACGGTCCCAATCGTGTATGAGGACGAGGTGGTCGTCGGAAGTCCACGAAAGATCGATCTCGACGGCGGTGAATCCTCGCGCGACGCTGTTGTCGAGCGCCTCGAGACTGTTGGTGTAGGTGCGGTGATTTCCGATTCCGCCGGCATGTGCGATGAGTCGAGGAGCGGGGTCAGCGACAGACGAAAGCTCGGCGCACGCCCACAAAAAGACCACCAATACCGCGGACCCGAGCGCCTGTACTACCCTGTGGCACACCCGCGGAGAAGGAGCCTGACCGCTGTCCATCAGTCAATTCTATCCCGGTCTTCTCACCGGGTTAGCCCGCTTCGGTTGG
>JAOZUP010000412.1 GCA_029938595.1 Thermoanaerobaculales bacterium
ACTTCTTCGTATGGCTGCCAATCGTTGGCAAAGCACATCGGGCACCGACCGGGGGTCAACCATCTGTTAGACTCGATACTGATGGCGTAGATCGCCAGGTAGTGGAGGAGGCTTGATGGCGCGCGTTTTCGTGGTCGATGACGAACCCGACATGGTGGATCTCCTCGCAACGATTCTCAAGGCGGATGGTTTCGAGGTCGACACCGATACCGACGGGCGTTCCGCCCTGGCGCGATTGTTAGCGAAGCCGCCCGATCTCGTGCTGCTTGATCTGATGATGCCGGATCTCGATGGCATGGAGTTGCTCAAGCTGCTGAGACTCGACCCCAAATGCACTTCGGTTCCAGTGTTAGTCGTTAGCGCTCGAACCGGACATCAGGATCAGCTCGGGACGCTGCAGTTGGGCGCCAATGCCTATATTTGCAAGCCTTTTTCGCCCCGTGAACTCGTGCGCCAGGTGCGACAGCTGCTCGCGGCACATCAGGGCGATACGTGTGCATAACGAATTTGGAGATTCCGATGCAGTTGAGCTGCAGACGAGAATTCTGCAGTACCGTGCAGGTCTCTTCGATCCGCTGACCAAGCTGCCCACGCTGCCGGTCGTTATCGATCGCGTGCGTCAAATGTTGGATGAACGCGGAAACCTCTATGTGCTGTTGGTGCGGATCGAGCATGAGCAGAACCTGGAGCGGATCGTCGGTTGGGAACGATACGATGCCGTGCTCGCGAGCGTGGCCGGCCACCTCAGCGGTCTCCTCGAGGCCGTCACCGATTCCGCCAACCTCTTGTGCCAGGAAAACGTCCGCGGCGACATCTTTCTGGTGATCCTGGCCGACCATTTCGAGGCCGGGAGATTGCACGACACCCTGATCGAGGGGATTGAAATCACCAATGAAAACGGCGAGGACGAGCTGGTCGCAGTCCGCGTAGGTCAGGGAGTGATCAAGATGCGACCTGCCCTGCGGGTCGAGCGCACCATCTACAACGGTATTCTTGACGCTCGGCAGGATTTCCACCGTCGCGGTGAGGCCCTCGACCAGGCTCGCCTCGACGAGGTCCGTCGCATTCTGCGTGACAGATCGATCCGCACTCTTTTCCAGCCCATCGTGCGCCTGCCGTGGCGCAAGATCCTGGGCTTCGAGGCGCTCAGCCGTGGACCGGAAGGGTCCTACCTCGAGACGGCTGACAATCTCTTCGGTTTCACGGAGAGGGCGGGAATGCTCGGCGAGGTCGAGATGCTGTGCGTCGATCGCGCTCTTGCCAACGCCAAGAAGCTCCCCGAGGGGGCGATTCTCTTCCTCAACCTCTCGATGCTCGGTCTCGAGTACATCGAATCCGAGGAGCCGGGTCTCACCGGGAAGGTTAAGGAGGCTGGTCGGTCCCCGATGGAGTGCGTTTTGGAGATCACCGAGCGCACCTACGCCGAAAGCGCGGACCGGCTTCGCGAACGGGTGGCGGAACTGCGCAAGAACGGCTTCCGCATCGCCATCGACGACATGGGAACCGGCTACAGTGCACTCCACGTGCTCGCGGAACTGCAGCCAGAATTCATCAAGCTGGACAAGATGTTGGTCCGCGATCTGCCCGACGAACCCATCAAACGTAACCTGGTGTCGGCGATCACGACGTTTGCCAAGGACAGCCGATCGGTGGTGATTGCGGAAGGCGTTGAGACCGAGGACGAGGTCGAGGTGCTCACAGAGCTCGGCGTCGAGCTCCAGCAGGGCTACTTTTTCGGTTTCCCCGAGCCCGTAGAGAAGCTCAAAAACACAAACGTCCTAACCTTCAAGCGAGAGCCTGCAAAATCGTTCTAACGTTCATCCGATCCACAGCAGCAGCCCAGTGGCCACCGAGAAGTAAATCACCAGCGCCAGCGAGTCGTTGATCGTTGACACCAGCGGTCCTGATGAGACCGCCGGATCGACCCCCGCGAGGTCGAGGACCAGCGGCATGGCCGTGCCGAGGAGGCTGGCCGCCGACATGCCGATCGCCATTGCCGGTCCGAGCGCAAACCCGATCAACGGGCTGTTGTGGAACAGTAGTGCCAGGGCGGAGGCCACGGCGCCGCAGACAATACCCATCAAGAGGGCGACGGAGATCTCGCGCACGATGTGGCTCATGAACCTCGAACGGGGCAGGGTGTCGAGCGCAAGGCGTCGCACGGTCGTGGTGGAGGACTGCAAAGAGGTGTTGCCGGCCATGGCCATGATCGCGGCGGTAAACACCGACATCTGCTCATACAGGCCGACCTCACGCGAGGCGAAGACGAGTACGAATGAAGACAGCTGGGTCCCGGCCAGGCAGACCAGCAGCCACGGTAAGCGGTAGCGTGCAATATGGAGGATCGATGTCGATTCCTCCTCCTCGGCGGACGAGGCGGCCATCTTGTAGATGTCCTCGGTGGCCTCCTCCTCGATGACCTCGAGGATGTCGTCAATCGTCACCGCCCCCATCAGTCGGTTCTCCGCATCGACGACCGGAATCGCCACGAAGTCGTATTTGTCGACCAGATCCGCCACCTCTTCCTGGTCGGTGTCGACCGAAGCCGAGATGACGTCGGTCGACATGATGTCGCCGAGTCTCGCAACGGGCTGAGCGGTGACGAGCCGGCGGAGGCGGACGAATCCCTGTAATCGGTTCTTTTCGTCGACGACGTATACCGCAGCGGTGACCGTGTCCGGATCGGCCGAGCGCAGAAATCGGATGGCATCGTCGACGGTTTCGTGGGGCTGGAGTGCCACGACCTCCGGGTTCATGATGCCGCCGGCTGTGTCTTCCGGGTAGGTCAGAAGGTGCCGGAGGACCTCCTCGTCCTCGGTGGAGATGTGGTGCAGGACCTGCTCGGACTCGGGTTCCTCGAGTTCGCCGATGAGGTCCGCCGCCTCATCGGCCGGAAGGGCCTCGGCGATCCTGGCGAGGCGCTCGGGCTCGATCTCCTCGACTAGCTCGGCGCGGATCGACGCCGTGGTATCCGTGAGGACGGTGCCCGCTGCGTCGTGGTCGAGGGCTGAGACGATCCGCTGTCGGTCGTCCACCGACAACAGGTCCAGCCACTCCGCGACGTCCTCGGGACGTACCAGCCGCAGGAAGATCTGGAGCGCCTCCTCCTCGCCGTCGTGGAGGAGGGCGTGCAGTTCGTCGATCAGATCACGTACGCTGGTCTCGTCGGACACAATCCCTCCGGCGGGCATCATACCGCGTCTGGGTACCTGGCCGCCCACCGTCCGCGGTCTTCGCCCGCGGCCACGCGTTCTCGGCCAACGTCTCCTCCGAGAGCAAGCTCTCGTCGGAGCCGTCGACCTTGCCCGCTACGTGCCTTCGGCGCGCCGGCGGGCTGCCCCCTGCCGAACGACGCCCCGCCCACCTTGTGTGTGATCGCGCCGATTCCGGACCTCTGGCCGCGTTTTCCTCCCTCCGCTCGATCGGGACGATCACGAGATCTGTCCCTCCTCGCTCCAGTCGGAGAAACGCACCCAGAGGCCCAAACTCGTCGCGATCGCGAAACCTCCGCTGCGCTCCGGTTTCGCGGGGCCTGGTTCAGTCCTGTTACGCCCGAGGTCGGCGCGGCGGCTGCGCCGCCCCCGCCGCTGCCGCTACGGGCCTCTGCTGCGGCCCGCGATACGCGGCC
>JAOZUP010000413.1 GCA_029938595.1 Thermoanaerobaculales bacterium
CCTGCGGCACCGGTGGCGACGGTGCCGAGACCATCAACATCTCGACCGCGGCGGCGCTGCTCGCCGCGGCGGCGGGGGCGCCGGTGGCCAAGCACGGCAATCGTTCGGTCTCCTCGCGCTGCGGCTCGGCCGACGTGCTCGAGGCGGCGGGCGTGCGGCTCGACCAACGCCCCGAAGACATGGCGGTCCTCCACGACGAGGTCGGCATCGCCTTTTTGTTCGCGCCGCGGCTGCACCCGGCGATGGCAGCAGTGATGCCGGTACGGCGCACTCTCGGGGTGCGGACGGTGTTCAATCTCCTCGGACCCCTGACCAATCCGGCGCGGGTCGAACGCCAGGTAGTCGGCGTTTGGGGTCACGGGGTGCAGACTCTGATGGCTTCAGCTCTGGCCGAACTCGGTGCGCGACGCGCGCTCGTGGTCCACTCTGACGACGGGCTCGACGAGATTTCGGTGAGCGCTCCGACCACCGTTATCGAGGTGCGAGATGGCGAGATTGTGGGCGAGTGGCGTGTCGATCCCGGTGATTTCGGCATTGTGGCCGGCGATCCCGAATCACTCAGGGGAGGTGACGCAGCCGAGAATCTGCAGCGGATGCGCGCCGTCCTTGGTGGCGAGGAACGCTCGGCGGCTGCCGAGGCGGTTGCCCTCAATGCAGCTGCGGCGCTCATGGTGGGGGGCCTCGCCAGCGATTTGCGGCAGGGACTCGATCACAGCCGGGAGGTGCTGCGATCGGGCGCTGCCCTCGACATCCTCGAGGAGCTGGCGCGGCGCTCGGCGGACACCATCGGCGATGTCTGAGTCCATTCTCGACCGCATCGTCGCCGATGTCCGCCGCCGGCTCGACGAGACCCCGGAGATGCCGGGGTTGGAGGCGGCGGCGCACGCTGCCGCCGAGACCCGCCGGCAGCGTGGTCTGCGCTCGCTTCGGGGCGCCCTCTCGGGCCCAGGACCCGCGGTGATAGCGGAGTGCAAGAAAGGGTCTCCGTCGGCCGGCCTCATCCGTGCGGACTTCGACCCGGTGGCGCTGGCCCGAGCCTACGCCAAGGGCGGCGCGGCTGCGATCTCGGTCGTCACCGAGCCTGAGTACTTCTCCGGCGACCCGGAGTGGCTGGCCGTCATTCGCAGGGCGGTGGATCTCCCGGTGCTTCGCAAGGACTTTCTCGTCACCCGGCGCCAGCTTCACGAATCGGCTGTACTGGGCGCCGACGCGGTGCTGTTGATCTCACGCATCCTCGATCGGGAGACCCTCGCTGACCTCCTGGCAACCGCCTCGGAGCTCGACCTCGAGGTGCTGCTAGAAATCTTTGCCGATGAGGATCCCGAATCGGCGGTCGTTTCCGGAGCGGAGATCATCGGCGTCAACGCGCGTGATCTGGCGACCTTCGAGACCCGATTGGACCGGGTCGAAGAGTTGGCGGACAAGCTTCCGGCCGACCGGGTGCGGGTGGCCGAAAGCGGCATCTACGGACCCGGAGACCTTCAGCGGCTGCATCAGGCGGGCTACGATGGCTTCCTTGTCGGCGAGCATCTGGTGCGGGCGGATGATCCGGAAGCGGCGGTTCGTACCCTCGTCGGGGAGTCAGCGAGTGATCAGTAATCAGTTATCAATCATCAGTGGTTGCCGCCGGGAACCCTCACTGATCACTGATCACTGTTCACTGATTACTTTCTCCGGTGGCGCGTAGGAATTGGGAACCGCGATGCTGATCAAGATCTGCGGGATGACCAGGCCGGAGGACGCCGAGGCGGCGGTTGGTGCCGGCGCTGATCTCGTGGGTTTCATCTTCGTGCAGGGAACCCTGCGCGCCCTCGATGAGGCTCGTTCGGGTTGGGTGCGAGAGGTGGAAGGTGCCGAAAAGGTGGGTGTCTTTCTCGATTCACCTCTCGAGAAGGTGATGCGGGTTCGAGATGCCCTCGGTCTCGATTGGATCCAGCTTCACGGTGACGAGCCCGACTCGTTTTTGGATGTCCTCGGAGAGAAGGTGATCCGTCGCGTCAAGGTCGGACCCAAGGTTAACTGGGACCGGCCGGTATACCTGGCTGAGCGCTGCCTGCCGCTGTTTGACCCCGGCGCCGGTGATGGCGTCTCCTGGGCGTGGGAGACCCTTGCCGAGCGGCCGGCCGGCATCCGTTTCGGTCTGGCTGGCGGCCTGACCCCCGGCAACGTCGCGGAGGCCATCCGGGTCGTGCGTCCGGCGATGGTGGATGTCTCCTCCGGGGTCGAAAGCGAGCCCGGCATCAAGGATCACGCCAAGATTCGGGCATTTGTTGACGCCGTGAGAGGGCATTAGTTCTGAAGACTTCGGAACGGGGAGTGCGGTGGAGGTGCCTGGCACCTGTCGGGAAGCGCGTAGAAAGACGGCCGATCTCGAAGCTGGAAGCGCCTGACAAGTGCACATAAGAACTCACCGGCGATTGTCCCGTAGGACTACTGAGTCAGGGAGGAACAAAATGCACATGCGCCTTCTGATCTGTCTGCTCGGTCTCGTCCTTTCCGCCTGCGGCCCATGCGGGCCAGCTGCCATCGACGGAAACGTCACGTCGACCTTCCCCGAGCTTCGCGGGCCCTATCTCGGTCAGGAGCCACCCGGTCTGGAGCCGCGGCTCTTCGCGCCAGGTGTGGTCTCCACCGGGCTCGCCACCCGGGACGTGGCGATGACTCCCGAGGGTGATGAGCTCTACTTCGCGGTCACCGTCGGCGCCCGCACCATGATTATGGTGACCAAAATGGTGGGCGGAACATGGACGGAGCCGGTGGTGGCGCCCTTCTCCGGCCGCTACCTGGACATCGAACCTGCGATCTCGCCGGACGGGAAACGTTTCTTCTTCCTCTCGTCGCGGCCGCAGCCGGGGCAGGAAGAGAAGCCGGGCTGGGTCTACCAGGACATCTGGGCGATGGACCGCGTGGGCGACGGCTGGGGCGAGCCGTACAACCTCGGCCCGCCGGTGAACTCGGACGCGCCCGAGTATTTTCCGTCGGTCACAACCGACGGCACCCTCTACTTCACCCGGGAGGGCGAGGACCGGGTGTCGGCGACCTATCGCTCACAACTCGTCGACGGGGTCTACACCGAGCCCGAAATTCTCGGGCCGGAGGTCAACTGCGGCCGCAACCGGTTCAACGTCTTCGTGGCCTCCGACGAGAGCTATGCCATCGTGCCGGCCATGGGCCGTGAGGACAGCCTCGGTGGGGTCGACTACTACGTGGTCTTCCGTTCCGCCGACGACGTCTGGTCCGAACCGATCAATCTCGGCGAGGCCGTCAACCAGCCAGAGGGACGCGAGTGGTCGGCATCGCTGTCGCCGGATGGCAAGTACCTCTTCTTCATGTCCTCGCGAACCGCCGCCGACGGGGGCCTCCCACTCACAGGCAGCACCATCAATGAGTTGCTGGAAATCTCAGCGCAGCCCGGCCAGGGCAGCTCTGACATCTGGTGGGTCAGCGCGGAGATCATTGAGCAGCTGAGACCGTAGTGGCAGCACGAATCGTCGCAGAACTCGTGCCCGCCCGCCAGCCGCGGGCTGTGCCCGCGGCCACGCGGCCTCGGTCGCCGCGCCCTCCGAGCGCTAGCGCTCGTCGGTCGCGCTCGACCTCGCCCGCTGCGCGCCTTTGGCGCGCCGGCG
>JAOZUP010000414.1 GCA_029938595.1 Thermoanaerobaculales bacterium
AGAGTCGAGGTGATCATGCCGCCGATCACGGTCAACGCCATCGGCGTGCGCAGCTCGGCGCCCTCGCCGATACCGAGGGCCATCGGCAGAAGACCGAAGACGGTGGTCGCGGTGGTCATCAGGATCGGCCGGAGGCGGACCCTGCCCGCACGAGCCAGGGCATCGATCTTGGACATGCCCTGCCTGCGGAGCTGGTTGGCGTAATCGACGAGGACGATGGCGTCGTTGACCACGATTCCGGCCAGGAGGATGAATCCGATCAGTGAAACCACGCTGACGGTGACCCCGAAGACCCACATGGTGGCTAGGACGCCGATGATCGCGAAGGGGACCGAGAACATGATCACGAAGGGGTGGAGGAGGCTCTCGAACTGCGAGGCCATCACCAGGTACACCAGAAAGACGGCAAGCCCGAACGCCAGCCGCATCGAGCTGAAGGAGGTCGCCATCTCCTCCTCCTGGCCTCCGAGACGCCAGTCATAGCCGGACGGCCAGTTCATCTCCTCGAGCGACGCCCTGATATCCCGGGTGACCGATCCGAGATCACGGCCGGAGAGGTTGGCGGTGATGCGGGCGATTCGCGTGCCGTCGGCGCGGCGGATCTCGGCCGGTCCCTCCAGCTCGACCACCTCGGCGACCGCCGAGAGCGGGATCGAGGTCGTGCCGGCGTGAGTCACGGTCAGGTTCTCCAGCGCTCGGGCGGAGGCCCGGAACTTCTCGGCGGCACGGATCCGAATGTCGATGGTTCGATCGGAGCGCGTGATGTCGGTTGCCACCTTGCCCTGGACCATCGACCGCAGAACGGACGCCACGTCGGAGACGCTGAGCCCGTAGGCGGCGAGCCGGTCGCGATTGAGGTGGACCTGGAGTTCGGGGTGTCCGCCCTCGGTCGAGGAGCTGATGTCGGCGAGGCCGTCGATGGCCCGGAATCTCGCCACCGCTTCGTCGGCGAGCCGTTTTAGGAGCTCGATGTTGAAACCGCGGATCTCGACCTCGATCGCAGTCTTGAAGCTGAAGTAAGAGGGCCGGCCGAAGCGGGCGACGATCGGCGGTCGTCCACCTGATGCAGCCCCTACCGTGGTGCCGCCGAGAGCGCGGTTGTCGGAGTCGACGGCGTCTCGGATCGTTTTCATGGCAGCGTCTTCGAGCTCACGCGACACCGGAGGATCGAGGGTGACGGTGATTTGCCCCAGGTACTCGCGGAGCTCTCCGGCGGTTCCCCCCTGCTGGTTGGAGGTGCCGGCAATGGTGTAGACCGTGCGGACGCCATCGATGGTCCCCGCGACCTTGGTCAGCTCGACCAGCCGCCGGTCGGTGACCTCGAGACGGGCGCCGGGCGATAGCTCGATGTCGGCGAAGAACTCGCCCTGGATGAGCTCGGGTATGAGCTCGGAACCAAGACCGCGGAGGAGGCCGAGGCTGCCGATGAACAGGATGATGGCCACCGTCACCACAACCAGGGGCCGCGACAGCACGCGGTCGATGGATCTCGAGTAGAGCTCTCCCACCGCCTCGAGCGATCGGTCGAAGAGGTTGAGGAGTGGAGCGAAAATAGCGGCCGTCAGCCGGCCGATGGCCCGCGCCGAACCGACGACGATCGAGAGCAATCGCGTCGTGACGAAGAAGATCGCGTTGCCCAACCGGCGGACCGGCGCCGAGGTGCCGCCCTCCTGTACCGCCGACTCGGGGGTCGGCTCGGGCCGGAATCCGCGGGATGCGAGCATCGGGATCAGGGTCAGCGCCACGATCAGCGACACCACCAACGAGAAGGCAACGGTCAGGGCCTGGTCACGGAAGAGCTGGGCGGCGACTCCCTCGACGAAGACGATCGGCACGAACACGCAAATGGTCGTCAGAGTCGAGGCCGTGATCGCCCGCCCGACCTCGGAGGTGCCGACGCGGGCGGCCTCGACCTCGTCGAGCCCGTCGTCCCGTTTACGCTGCACCGCCTCGAGAACAACGATGGCGTTATCCACCAGCAAACCGACGCCGAGAGTCAGGCCTCCCAACGACATGATGTTGAGCGAGATGTCGGCGACGTACATGAGGAAGAAGGTGGCGATTACCGACACCGGGATCGAGACCGAAATGATGAGGGTCTTCTTGAGCGAACGCAGGAAGAAAAAGAGCACCAGGATCGCCAGCAGACCACCGTAGAACGCCGTTTCCAGGACCTCTCGCACCGCCTGACGAATGTATCGCGCCTGGTCGGTGATGATTTCCATGTGCAGGTTGGGGTCGACCCGCCCGAGTTCGGTGCGCAGGCTGTCGAGACGGGCGGTGACCGCGTTGGAGACGGTCACGGTGTTGGTCCCGCCTTCCTTGTAGACCGCCAGCTCCACCGACTCGGCACCGTCGATGCGGGTGATGATCTCGCGCTCCTTGTGGCCGGTGTAGACCCGGGCCACGTCGGAGAGACGGACGATGGCGTTGCCGCTGTGCTGGACCACTATCGAGCGCATATCCTCGGGACGCACGAACTCATTGAGGGTGCGCACAAGGTACTCGGTATGACCGTCGCGGAGGGTGCCGCCGGTGATGTTGACGTTCTCGGCCGCGAGTCGATCGGCCACCTGGTCCACAGACAGGCCGAGCGCCGCCAGCTTACGCTCGTCGAGTTCGACCTGAATCTCCTCCTCGAGACCGCCCGAGACCACAACCGCAGCGACGCCTTCGATGCGCTCGAGCGCCCGTTTGATTTCCTCGTCACCGAGGAAGCGGAGGCGGGCGAGCTCGTCCGAGCCGAAGAGGCCGATGCGCATGATGGGGTCGAGCGATGGGTCGTACTTCAGGAGCACCGGCAGCTCTGCGTCCGACGGCAGCCGGACACGATCGAGCCGATCGCGGACGTCGAGGGCGGCGAAGTCCATGTTGGTTTTCCATGCGAACTCGAGGGTCACCTCGGATACGTCGGCCCGTGACGACGAGGTCACACGGACGACGTTGTTGACCACGCCGCCGGCGTTCTCGATCGGGCGTGTCAGCAGGGATTCGATCTCTACCGGTGCGGTGCCTTCATAGGTGGTGCGAACCGTAAGCGACGGGTAGGAGATGTCGGGCAGGAGATTGACCGCGAGGTTTGAGAAGGCGACGATTCCGAAGACCACGGCCGCCACCGAAAAGATGAAGACCGTAACAGGTCGTCGGATCGACAGATCGACAATCTTCATTTCAGTCGACCCTCGTGCTGAGTGTTCCCGGCAAACCACAGAGGCACAGAGGCACAGAGCCGCACAGAGGAGACTATTTTAGTGGGTTCACACTCGCCGAATCGAGTGTCGCTCCCATTCAAAAACCCTCTGTGTGAGTGTCTCTGTGTCTCTGTGTCTCTGTGGTTCATGAGCCGCTGCCGCCATCGTCGCGGACCTGTTTGATGATCTCCTTGATGCGTTCGTCGGAGAGACCAACCTGTTTCATGCGTTGCTTAATGCCCTCGAGCTCCTCGCGGGAGGCCTCCTTGATCCGCTGCGCCATGAAGGGCGGGATCTCACCGCCGGCCGCCTGTCCCATCCCGGCCCCCGGCCCACCGCCCTCGCTACGTTGCCTGCGGCTGGTGCCGGGGCCGCCGTCCTCACGCATCTGTTGCAGTCGTTTTTCGATCTCCTCGTCCGACATCCCGCGCTT
>JAOZUP010000415.1 GCA_029938595.1 Thermoanaerobaculales bacterium
GCCTAATTCCTAATTCCTAACTCCTAATTCCCCTCGCGCTGTGTGTGATGCATTCCTAATTCCTAATTCCTAATTCCTAATTCGTAATCGTGCCTTTTGTTCCTTCACTTGCGCATGTTTTCACAGCTTGACCGCGGTCAATGAATCCCCGCTTTGATTCGCACAGAATCGCGGTTATGATCTGTCACAGAAGTGTCAGGAGAAGGAGGAACCCCATGCGCCGATCTGAGATCTTTTTCATTGTCCTGGGTCTGATAACCGTCCTCGCAGCCGCCTCGCCGGCATCCGCTGTCGGGTCGGATTGCGAGACCTGCCACGCCAAGCTGACGCCGCTGCTGGTCAAGGACTTCAACCGGGGGGTGATGTCCGAGACCATGGGCTGCGCCGACTGCCACGGCGAGGGCCACACCAGCGCCGACGATGTCGCCAACGTGGAGCTGCCCACGATCGCGACATGCCAGCAGTGCCACGAGGAAAAGGCGGAGCAGTACCTCGCCGGAAAGCACGCCAAGGGATTGCTAGCGATCCAGGCGCTCCCCTTCACCCACGGTCAGCCTGATGCCTTCATTGCAGGGCAGAAGGGCTGCGGGGGCTGCCACACCCTCGGCCTGGTTGACCAGGAGGTCCGGAAATCTGAGGGCCGCCAGCACTACCAGTACGGCATGGACTGCCAGAACTGCCACACCCGCCACGCCTTCTCGAAGGCCGAGGCGCGCGAGCCCGAGGCCTGCCAGACCTGCCACCAGGGATTTGATCACCCGCAGTGGGAGATGTGGTCGACCTCCAAGCACGGCGTCGCCTATCTCCTGGACCGTGAGGCCCACCGCGGACCCACCTGCCAGGACTGCCACATGCCCGACGGCGACCACCGCGTGCTCACCCCGTGGGGATTCCTCGGCGTGCGCCTGCCCGAGGATGACGAGGAGTGGATGGGCTACCGGGCCACCATTCTCATGGGTCTCGGAGTGCTTGACGCCGAGGGTCAACCCACCGCCCTGCTCGAGGTCGTTAAGGCCGGTGATATGGCCCGCCTCGACGCCGAGACCTTCGACTTCGAACGCAAGCGCATCACCGACACCTGCGGCAAGTGCCACTCAGGCGGTTTCGTGGATGCCAACATGGCCAACGCCGACCAGATGCTCAAGGAAGCCGACAAGCTCTTCGCCGAGGCCATCAACATCGTCGCCGCGCTGCGCCGAGACGGCATCATCAAGGTCAAAGCGGGCGAGGGCGTCTACCCGCAGCTCCTCTCCTTCTATGAGGTGGACACCCACGTCGAGCAGGTGCTGTACGAGATGTTCATGGATCACCGCATGAAGACCTTCCAGGGTGCCTTCCACATCAATCCCGACTACACCACCTGGTACGGTTACGCCAAGATGAAGAAGGACCTGACGGAGATCCGCGAACTCGACCACCAGATGCGAGCCGTTCGCGCCGCGGCCAACGCCTTCTGATCGGCCATCAGATCGATTTCAAAGGGCTCCCGCTTGGGGGCCCTTTTTTGAGTTAGGAATTAGGAATTAGGAATTCCGCCCACCCACCCGATAACCGGAACCCCATTCCATCTTGGTGCGCGCGTCTCGCGTGCAGGGGGCCGGTGGGCGGGTTGACGTATCATTCCTGTCGCTGATAAATAGCTTTGAATGGAGACCGCAATGCTCGACCTTTTCCTTGATCCTGGCTTTTGGGCGGCGCTGTTCTCGGTGGATTCGATCCTGACCGTGGTTGGTATGACCGACATCTACCTGGTCATGGCGGGCTCGGTCATCATCTCGGTAGCGCTGATGCTGATCTTTGCCGCTCCCATCGCCAAGTTCATGAGGGAGAACCCGGACTTCGAGATCCTCGGCCTCTTCGTTTTGCTGCTGATCGGCTTCGTGCTCTTCCTCGAGGGGGGCCACGTCGCCGGCATGACGGTCAACGGGGGCGAGTTCCCCTACATCCCGCAGTGGATCACGATCTTTATCCTGCTGTTGATGTTCTCGGTCGACCTTTACCAAAACTGGCTCGAGCGCAAGCGTGACAAGGCGCCGGTGGTGCTGCGGCGGCGTAAGAAATAGCGGACTTGGACCACTGGAATTCCGCCGTTCGCCGCGGAGTTAGAATTGCTGACCTTCGAGCATTCGAAGTAGAAGATCAGGAGAACGAGATGAGAGTGACGAAATCCCTGTTGACCGTACCGATCATGCTCCTGCTGATGGGCGCCGCGCTCGGCTGGGCATCGACCGCTGACACTGTGAAGGGCACAATGAACGACGAGGCGCCCAGCCCCCTCGGCAGTTTTCCGGCGATCTTCGAGGGCGAGCTGCCGTGCGCCGACTGTCCGGGGATTTACTACCACCTGGATCTCTTCGAGGACGGTGTGTTCTTTCTCCGCACCACCTATCTCGGACGCGGAGCGGGCGCCATATCCGACACTGTCGGGTCGTGGACGCTGGCCGCCGACGAAAGGCGCCTCGCCCTGTTCGGTATCACTGAGACGCCGATGCTCTTCCGGGTGGTCGACCCCGAGACCCTGCGCAAGCTCGATATAGAGGGCCGAGACATCGAGTCCTCCCTCAACTACGACCTGAGACGAAAGGACGCGATCGGCACGATCGAGCCGCGGCTGACGATGCGCGGCATGTACCGCTACATGGCCGACGCGGCCCTGTTTGAGGAGTGCCTCTCCGGCCGCCGCTTCCACGTAGCCATGGAGGCTGACAACATAGCTCTCGAACGGGCCTACCTCGAGGCGCAGCGGCAGCCCGGCGAGGCGCTGCTGGTGTCGCTCCAAGGCCGCATCGCCGAGCGGCCGGCCATGGAGGGCGGCGCCCTGGTCCTCACCGTGGTTCCGGAACACTTCATCGGCGTCTGGCCGGGCGAAACCTGCGGCGCACGCAAGACGACTTCTGAGCTTCTCAACACCCGTTGGAAGCTCACCCGCCTCGGCGACGAGCCGGTGGTAATGGCCGAAAACCAGCGCGAGCCGCATCTCCTGCTGCGCTCACAAGACAACCGGGTCAGCGGTTTCGGCGGCTGCAACAACTTCAACGGGAGCTACGAGATCGACGGTCAATCGATCACCTTCAGTCTGATGGCTGCGACGATGATGGCGTGCTCCCACGGCGCGGACACGGAGAGGGCATTCCTGGCCGCGCTCGGCAAGGCAACCACGTTCCGCAAGACGACCCACCACCTCGAGCTTCTCGATGCCGACGGCGAGGTCGTCGCACGCTTCGAGGCGACGGAGCTTCAGTGAGAAATCCCTGTCATAAACGGCAGGCGAGACGCCTGCCCCACAAGGGGGCTCCGGGTTGCTTTGTGGGGCAGGCGTCCCGCCTGCCATGCGATGGATCACAGGATAAGATGACATCATGAATGACACCATTACCACTAGCGATCCCCGCATCACCCTCCGTTTCGCCACCGCCGACGACGCCGGTTTGATCCTCGACTTCATCCGCCAGCTCGCTGAGTACGAGAATCTAACGCACGAGATGGTGACCGACGAGCGGATCCACCTCGTCGGACGCAGCGAGTTTTTCTCGGGGAAGTTTCAGGAAGAGTTGCGCTCGATCCGATCGACGCTGGAGCGCGGAAGCATGGAGGCCTAGGGAGATGGGCGAGCTGTTCGGA
>JAOZUP010000416.1 GCA_029938595.1 Thermoanaerobaculales bacterium
TCCTCGACCAACATCTCTCTGAACTACTCGTTCTTTGTCAATGTCGGCGGAGTCGGACTCGAAATCTTCGTCCAACCCGAGGTGCTGAACGTATTCAACAACCAGGCCTCTTCGTACACGGACGCCGACGTCCTCACGGCCTTTGAAGATCCGTCGCTGCAGTTCTTCAACCCATACGAGGAAACACCGGTGGAGGGCGTGCACTGGCGCAAAAGTCCTCTCTTCGGCGAAACCCTGAACGAAGAGGACTACCAGGACCCGCGTACGTTCCGGGTGTCGCTAGGGATCAGATTCTAGCCCGGCTCTCTTACCACTCCGGCACCTCGGCCCAGCCGGGGAATGGTCCCACATCGACCTTCCAGCCGGTGGAGGACTCGGGATCGCGGACGGCGCGGAGGTTGGTGAGGGCCTTGAGCTTGGCGATGAGTTCGTCGTGGGGGAGAGTGTGGAGTGGTGGTTTCGAGAAGTCAGGCATCGGCCAAAGGCGGGTCGTGCCGTCACCTCCCGTGGAAACGAGCCGCCGGCCATCAGGCGAAATCGCCACGCCACCAAACACACCCTTTTCGTGACCGAACAAGAGGTGTGGTTCTCCACCGTTGAGGGGGCCGACCTGGATGGCGCCGTCCTGGCCCCCAGTCACCAGGACAGTGCCGGATTCGTCCACCGCGATGCTCGAGAGCCGATTTCCATGGGAGTTGATTTCTCGGGTTGCTCCCGTGGCGAAATCGAACACCGACAATGAGGAGATGTCGTTTTCATCGACGGCTGGTACGAGGCGCAGGATCTTCTGCGAATCGGGCGTAGACGCCAGTCTGAAACTCACGCTCGGGTGGGCCCTGCAACAGGGACGCAGCAGTTTCCTCTCTCCGGACTCGAGATCCCAGAGCAGCAGACCGGCGTCACCTTCGGAGACCAGGCGCCCATCGGGCAGCCAAAGCGGCACCGCCCCACCCTGGCTCGAGCTTCCCGGCTCCTCGCACCCGCTCCCGTCCTCGGGTTGAGTGCGGAGAGATCGCTCTTTGCCGGTGACGAGATTGAGGATGCGGAGCTCGTTCTTCGACGGTTCACTTGGGTACTCGGCAGGGACCGCGAGGAACCTACCGCTGGGGTCTAGGGAGAGGTGCGTTGACCACAGCACCTCCCCTGGATCCCGTTTCAGTTCGTGAATCGAAACCTCGGAGCCGTCCAGGGGTACGGCGAAGACGATGCCGGAGAATCTGTCGGTGAAGACCGCAAGACGTCCATCGCCGCTCACAAGGAGGTCAGAAGAAATGGGCGCTCCCGGCTGGGACCAGATCACCGACGATTCGTTGTCGTCTGTCGGAGAGAGCACGTGCTTTCTCAGCATCCCATCATCCGCAACCGTGAGGACCTCACCCGTGGTGGAGAATGCTGTCGCGCCAATCCAGGCCTTGTGCCGATCGAGGATGAGCGCACGGGGACCCCCCATATTCCACAACACGACCATCCCGTTGTGAACATTGCTCAACCAAGAGCCGTCCGGGCTGAAATACATTCCGAGGATACCGCCAAAATCCGGGCCCAGCAGCGGCGTCGGCTCCGAACCGCGCGGAGCCGTCAGATCGAAGACAAACACCGAGGGTGGCCTGGACGGTAGGTTCTGCCAGGTCGGGCTGGTCGCGACGTACCGACCGTTCGGCCCGAGCTCGATGATCGAAGCGCCCGCGGGACTTGCCATGGAACGTTCGAGCTTCCCCGCGATCGCGTCCCATATTCTGACTCCGCCGCTGGAGTCGGAGGTCACCACTCGGTTCCGCCACGGACGAGCCGCGATCTTCGTCGCTCCTTCGTGCGTACCGATGACCGTGGCCGGTTGTTCCAGTTCCTCGATACGCTGTTGGAAGATCCGGTCTTCCTGGAGCGAGTAGATCCAGGTTCCCTTGGGATCCACGGCAACTCGAAACCGACCACCTGGCCTCCAAACTCCGAGCTCTTGAAGGACAGTGCCGTCGAGCGAACGAAGTTGCGCAAGGATCGAGCTCCAGTCTCCGGGTTCGGGACCGGCGGGGGTCAGCGTCAGGAGCCTGTCGTTCATGATGATGGCACCTGACCGATGCGGTAGCGTCAAGGTGCCATCGAGCTCTGCCTCGGGCAGGAGCCACACATGGAACGTCGGCGGCTGACCGTCGGGCCGGGTGACCAATTGACGGCTGTCAGAGGTGAAGCCCAAGATCCTCTCGAGCGATGGCCTGATCCGTCTCACCGTTGCGTCGTCACGATGCAGGATTTCGACTCCGTCACTCCCGCCCAGGGCGAGCCACCGTCCGTCCGGGCTCCAACCGGCCGACCACGTGTTGGGGCCGGGTAGAAAGAGGGCTGACGGCGTCTTCCACAGTGCTTCGACAGCGAAGCGACGGGCGGTGGCGTTGTCGGCGGTCTCGAGGCTGGCGACAGCGTAAGCGAGTGCAGCGTTTGGGTGTTCCGCGAGCTGCAGCTGCCCGAGAGCAAGAAGCTGCGCAGCCTGGCGTTGTGCAGCCTCGGCCTCGGCGCGGCGGGTTTCGCGAACGCTCCGTTGCCAGAATGAGCCAACTACCACAAGGCCGGCAATGAGGGCGGCGATCACCACCGCCACAATCGTCCGGCGTCTGCGGCGACGACGTCCGGCGAACGAGGTCATCGCCGAGCCAAACGCCCCCTCGAGGTCGGTGAGTCCGCCCGGATAACGTTCCCGCCACAGTATGTACTCTTTATAGGCGGTGCCGGTCCACAGCCGATCATCGTGTCGACCGTGCTCATCCCACGAGCGCGCGGCTTGGCGCAGTTCGTCGCGCAGCTGCGCCCCTTCCTGATCCTGAATCTGCCAGCGGACCAACCGCGGCCAGTTTGCGAGGAGCGATTCGTGGATGATCTCGACGCGGCGGGTCGGTTCGTTTTCGTCCTCCCGAACCTCGTACGAGGTCAGCAGTCGGGCGTCGATGAGCTCTCGCAATACCTCCTCGGCATCGGATTGGGCGGGGATAAACCCCGCCCCTACGTCTTTCACGCGCGCGTGGGTGGACTCCGCCCCTACGACTTTCTCTGCGTTCGTAGGGGAGGGGTTGATCCCCTCCCTGCGATGGTCCGTGTCAAATATCGACAGCAACTCGTTCCAATCGCGAACTGCACGGGTCCCTTCGGCAGTCACCAGATTCCGGAAGAGCTCCCTGACAATCGGGATCCTCTCGACGCCGATGCGATCGATGGTCGCCTCGGCGTGTTGGGCCAGCGCGCCACCGACACCGCCGATCTCCTGATACGCCTCCCGGGTCAGGAAACCGTTGTCCTTGTCGCGCCGTTCCCACAGTCGGGCGGCGGCGAACGCCAGCAGCGGCAGGGCGCCGCGCTCGCCCCGGACCTCGGCGAGCATCTCGTCGACCAGCGCGTCGTCCTCGAAGCGGTAACCGCATTTCATCGCAGGCTGCACCAGGGCGCGGCGGAGAGCGGGACCGACGGGCGGCATCAGCGGGGTCAAGGACTCGAACACAGGCACCAGGGCGTCGCGGGTCTTGCATTCCATCAGGAAGTCGTCGCGCATCGAAAGGAGGACACGGACATTCGCTTCGAGTGCAATCCGCCCCAGCAGCTCTGCAGTGCGCGCCTGCTGATCCGGTGTATTCAGCT
>JAOZUP010000417.1 GCA_029938595.1 Thermoanaerobaculales bacterium
AACCGGTGGAGCGCGGCTATCCCGAGAGCTGGTTGCGCGAGGTGGTGGCGGCCCGACCCGATCAGTTGCTCCTCGTCCAGCCGGAGGAACCCGAAAACGAGCTTCCGTATTGAGACCGTTCCGTGGGCATGTATCTTCGTGCTAATGTCCGATGACGTCGCCTCCCGATCGAGGTGAGGCAGGCTCGACGAAAGGGGAAACCGATGAAACGTATGTGGATCCTGCTGATGGCTATGGCCCTGATCGCGACGCCGGTCATGGCCAAGAAACAACCCGCAGAGGAACCGGAGAAGGAGGACGACAAGGCGATGTCGTCGAGCACCTTCTCGGGCCTCGAGCTGCGCTCGATCGGACCGGCCATCAACTCGGGCAGGGTGTCGGACCTTGCGGTCCACCCCGACGCCCACCACATCGTCTACATGGCTACTGCCTCCGGCAATCTATGGAAGACCGTCAACGCGGGCATTACCTGGGAGCCGATCTTCGACAAGGAGGGCTCGTACGCGATCGGTTGCGTCACCCTCGACCCGACCAACCCCAACGTCGTGTGGGTGGGAACGGGCGAGAACAACAGCCAGCGCTCGGTGGCGTTCGGCGACGGGGTCTACAAGAGCCTCGACGGCGGTCAGAACTGGAAGAACGTCGGGCTCGAAGACTCCGAGCACATCGGCATGATCGCCATCGACCCACGGGACTCGAACGTGGTCTACGTCGCCGCGCAGGGGCCGCTGTGGCGCTCCGGTGGCGAGCGTGGAGTCTACAAGACCACCGACGGCGGTGAGAGCTGGGTGCGCGTGCTTCACATCTCCGACGACACCGGGGTCAACGAGGTCCACATGGACCCGCGCAACCCCGACGTGCTCTACGTCTCGTCCTACCAGCGCCGCCGCCACGTGTGGACGCTGATCGACGGTGGACCGGAGTCGGCGATCTACAAGTCCACCGACGCCGGCGCCACTTGGCGCAAAATCACCGAGGGCCTGCCGGAGGTCGACATGGGCAAGATCGGGCTCACGGTCTCGCCGGCCGACCCGGACGTGATCTACGCGATCATCGAGGCCCAGCGCGACAAGGGCGGCACCTTCCGCTCAACAGACCGCGGCGAAAGCTGGTCGAAGAGATCCGACTATGTCTCGGGCAGTCCGCAGTACTACAACGAGCTGGTGGCCGACCCGAAGGACCCGGACCGGGTCTACTCGATGGACACATTCCTACATGTGAGCCTTGACGGCGGCAAGACCTTCAAGAAGGTCGGCGAAAAGAAGAAGCACGTCGACAACCACGCCATGTGGATAGACCCCGTCAACACCGACCACTTTCTGATCGGCTGCGACGGCGGCATCTACGACACCTACGACGGCGGCACGAGCTATCGGTTTTTTGAGAATCTCCCAATCACCCAGTTTTATCGGGTATCAGTAGACAACTCGAAGCCCTTCTACTACGTCTACGGCGGCACCCAGGACAACAACTCGATGGGCGGACCGTCGCGCACCCTCAACTCCTCGGGGATCTCGAACGAGGACTGGTTCATCACCGTCGGCGGCGACGGCTACGAGACCGCGATTGATCCCACCGACCCCAACATCGTCTACAGCCAGTGGCAGTACGGCGGGCTCATCCGCTACGATCGCGCAAGCGGTGAGATCGTCGATATTCAGCCTCAGGAGGCGCCGGGCGAGGCGGCCGACCGTTGGAATTGGGACTCGCCGCTGATCATCAGCCCGCACTCGCCGACCCGGCTCTACTTCGCCAGCCAACGGCTCTACCGATCCGACGACCGCGGCAACTCGTGGACAGCGGTCAGCCCCAACCTCAGCCGTGGCATCGATCCTAACTCGCTTCCCGTCTTCGGAGGAATTCAGAGCATCGACGCCGTGGCCAAGAATATGTCGACCTCCAACTACGGCAACATCGTGTCGCTCTCCGAGTCGCCGCTGGTGGAGGGCCTGATCTACGTCGGGACCGACGACGGTCTCATCCAGGTGACCGAGGATGGCGGCGCCAGCTGGCGTGAGATCGACCAGGTGTCCGGCGTACCGAAAATGACCTATGTCAGCCGGTTGGAGGCATCGCAACACGACGGCGACACCGTCTACGCGACCTTCAACAACAAGAAACAGGGCGACTTCTCACCTTACGTCTTCGTCTCGCGCAACCGCGGCCAAACCTGGGCCTCGATCACCGGCGACCTGCCGGATCGCGAAATCGTCTACTCGCTGATGCAGGACCACGTCAAACCGGAGCTGCTATTCGCGGGCACCGAGTTCGGGCTGTATTTCTCAGTCGATGAGGGGGCACAATGGATCCGCCTCAAGGGTGGGCTACCGACCATCCAGGTGCGCGACATCGACATCCAGCGCGAAGCAAATGACCTCGCCCTCGGTACCTTCGGCCGCAGCTTCTACATCCTCGACGACTACACGCCGCTGCGGCAGGTCTCCGAAGACGCCCTCAATCAGGACGTGGTTCTGTTCCCGACCAGGAACGCTCTGCGCTATGTGGAGAAACGCTCGCGAGTCGGCTCGCGGGGCGCCTCCTTCTGGACCGCCGACAACCCGCCTTTCGGCGCCACCTTCACCTACTACCTGAAGGATGGGTTCAAAACCCTCGAGGAACAGCGCATCGAGGCCGAGAAAACGGCGCGCAAGGCCGATCAGGCGCCGCGGATCCCGACCTACGACGAGCTTCGCGCCGAAGAGGAGCAGATCGAGCCCGCGGTGATCCTCACCGTCCGCAACGCAGAGGGCGACGTCGTCCGCCGCATCGACGGCAAGACCTCGAAGGGCATCCACCGCGTCAGCTGGGATCTCCGTTGGCCCAGCTCGCGGCCGACCTCGCTCGAGAAATCCGAGAGGAACCCCTGGGATCGCGAGCCCTCCGGGCCGCTCGCCATCCCGGGCACCTACACCGTGACGGTGTCGAAGAACATCAACGGCGTCGTCACCAATATCGCCGGACCGCAGAGCTTCGAGGTCGTCGATCTCGGTCTCAACACCTTCAAGGCCGAAGACTTCGCAGAGACCATGGCATTCCAGCAGAAAACGGCCAGCCTCGAGCGAGCGGTGCGCGGCTCTCTCAATTGGGCGGACGAGGCCTCAGACCGGCTCGAGTTCACCCGCAAGGCGCTTCATGACACGCCGGGCGCGGACACCGCGTTGCTCGCCGAGTCGCAGCGGCTGCAGACCGAGCTCGACGACATCCTCGTCCAGCTGCGCGGCGACCGCACAAAGAGCAGCCGCAACGTCTTCACCCCGCCGTCGATCTCGAACCGAGTGAACCGCATCGTCGGATCGCAGTGGGACACCACCTCGGCACCGACCCAGACCGAGAGGGACGCCTACGGGTGGGCAGCCGATGCCTTCGCCAAGGAGCTTGGACGGCTGCACGGATTCGCCGGTGATCTCGATGCATTCGAGGGACAGCTCGAGGCCGCGGGCGCGCCGTGGACACCGGGACGGCTGCCGGAGTGGAAGAAGGAGTAGGAACGAATTCGGAATTCGGAATTCGGAATTCGGAATTTCCCACCCCCGGGGTCTTTCGAGGCTCCGGGGGGTTTTTATTTCGGATTTCGGATTTCGGATTTGCCGGCCACGCACCCGAAGAACCACAGAGG
>JAOZUP010000418.1:0-2859 GCA_029938595.1 Thermoanaerobaculales bacterium
AGTTCACGACTACAAACATTTGGTGTACAGTACCACATATGTTTGGTGTGGCAAGAACGAATCCCGCCGCGCTGGTAGCCCGATGACCGAACGAACGGGTCTGAACAGCGAGCGTATCGGGCGCGACAACCTGTCCACGGTCCTCCGAGAGGTGCACCGGCGGGGAGCTACCTCCAGATCCGAGCTGGCGGAGCGTACGGGGCTGTACCGACAGACGATTCGCTCCCTGGTCGGCCAGCTCACGGCGCGTGGTCTCGTCACCGAAGAACCCATGGCGCCTGAGGGAGCCCCCGGCCGGCCGTCCTTCGTGGTCCACCCCTCTCCCGATGTCGTACGCGTCCTGGCGATCGATATCGAGGTCGACTCGGTCGCGGTGGCGATCGTGGGTTTGGGCGGGGCGATGCTCAAGTCCTTGCGTATCTCACGTCCCAGGGACATGGTGGCTGTCAACGGGACCGTCGCCGAGGTCGTGGCCGCATGCCGGCGTCTGCTCCACGGCGAGGACGCATCCCTCCTGCACGGTATCGGGGTCGCGGTGGTCGGCCTTGTCCGGTGCGGTGATGGCGTCGTTCGCATGGCCCCCAACCTGGGTTGGCGGGACGTGCCCCTGGCCCAGCTGTTGGAGCAGGAGCTCGTGCTCGGTGTCCCGGTTCACGTGGGCAACGAGGCCGATCTTGGAGGCCTCGCCGAGCACGTGCGCGGGGCTGCGGCCGACATCCCGGACGCCCTGTATGTCTCCGGTGAGGTCGGCATCGGTGGCGGCGTGATCGCAGCTGGACGGCCCGTCACCGGGTGGGGTGGCTATGCGGGTGAGATCGGCCACATGGTCGTGAACCCGGCCGGAGAACAGTGTCGCTGCGGATCGGTGGGCTGCTGGGAGACCGAAGTGGGCGAAGGGGCTCTCATCCGACGGGCCGGCGGGCCGCCAGATGGGCTGCGTGACCGCGTCGTTGACGAGATCATCAGGGCGGCTGCCGCCGGCGACCCCCATGCCCTGAGCGCGGTCCGGGAGGTCGGCCGCTGGACGGGTATCGGTCTCGGGAGTCTGGTCAACATCCTCAATCCCAGGGTCATCGTCCTGGGGGGTCTGTTCGCCCGTCTACACCCGCTCATCGCGGAGACCGTGAACGAAGAACTGCGACGTCGGACTACTGTGGCCCTCCGGGAGGAGCTTGATGTGCGGGCTGGGCGGTTCGGCATCGACGCACCCTTGGTGGGGGCGGGGGAGCTTGCCCTCGAAGACATCCTGGCGCGTCCGGATGAGCTGCCGGTGATCGCAGCGCGGCAGCGTTCTCGCACATCGCAGCAGTCGACCTCGAGCGCCACCCATCAGCCCGCCGGTCACGATTAGCGATGGTGGTGTCGACGATGTCTGCATCGTTCACCGGGGCATGACGTGGTGCATCCGCACGAAGGGGCTCAGTCCGAGACGACACCGATGGCCGGTACTCGGCTGGCAACAGTCGGAAGCCAGATGACGAACAGCATCCATAGGAGGCAGTGACATGACGCAGGAGTTCTTCCCTCAGGTTCGGGGCCGCATCCCGTTCAGTGGGCTGACGTCGTCGGACCCGTTGGCGTTCAAGGTCTACGACCCGGACCGGCTGGTCCTGGGCAAGCGGATCGAGGAGCACCTGCGGATCGGCGTCTGCCTGTGGCACTCGTTCGTCTGGGACGGGCGCGACATGTTCGGCTCGGGCACGCTTGACCGCCCCTGGCTCGATCCCGCGCTCGAGCCCATGGACGCCGCGCGCATGAAGATGGCCGTGGCCTTCGAGTTCCTTGAGAAGCTGGGTATGCCCTACTACTGCTTCCACGACGCGGATGTGGCGCCAGAGGGCGGCTCCTTCAGTGAGTTCCGGGCCAACCTGGACGCGCTCACCGATGACGCTTTGGGCTACCAGGAGCGCACCGGTGTGCGTCTGCTGTGGGGTACGGCCAACCTCTTCAGCCACCCGCGCTACCAGGCTGGCGCCTCGACGAATCCGGACCCCGGGGTCTTCGCCTACGCCGCCGCACAGGTCTGCCACATGCTTGAGGTCACACAGCGGCTCGGCGGCACCAACTACGTCCTGTGGGGCGGCCGAGAAGGCTACGACACCCTTCTCAACACGGATCTGCGCCGGGAAGGCAAGCAGCTCGCCCGCTTCCTGCACCTGGTCGCCGAGCACAAGGCCAGGATCGGCTTCGAGGGCACGTTGATGATCGAGCCCAAGCCCCAGGAGCCCACCAAGCACCAGTACGACTACGACTCGGCGACCGTGCACGGCTTCCTCGCGCGCCACGGTCTCGCCGACGAGTACAAGCTCAATATCGAAGCCAACCACGCCACGCTCGCGGGTCACAGCTTCCACCACGAGGTCGCCTACGCCATGGCCAACGGCATGTTCGGCTCGGTCGATGCCAACCGCGGCGACCCCCAGAACGGCTGGGACACGGACCAGTTCCCCAACTCGGTCGATGACCTGGTCATGCCGCTATACGAAGTCCTCAAGGGCGGTGGCTTCACGACTGGCGGCTTCAACTTCGATGCCAAGCTCCGGCGTCAGAGCACCGATCGCGTGGACCTGTTCCATGCCCACATCGGTGGCATCGACACCCTGGCCAAGGCGCTCCTCGTGGCTGCCGACATGATCGAGGATGGCGAGCTGGCGTCGATGGTCGAGCAGCGCTACGCCGGCTGGTCTGACCCGCTCGGGGCGTCGATCCTGGCAGGGGAGGTGTCCCTGGAGGACCTCGCCGCGCACGTGGAGGCGGCTGAGGCGGGTCCCCGCCCGGTCAGTGGGCAGCAGGAACTCTACGAGAACGTCGTCAATCGACACGTTTGGGCTGACAGCCGGACCTCCTAGCCTGCACTGC
>JAOZUP010000418.1:2869-3614 GCA_029938595.1 Thermoanaerobaculales bacterium
GCTCCATGCGCGTGCCAATCGAGTCCGGGCCCCGCCAGAGGCAGCGGCCCTAGCTGTCGAGGATTGACCGCTCCACGGCCTTCAGGTGGCCCCGGACACGGCTTCGGGATCGATGAAGCCGATCAGTGTGGTCGTACCGCGAACGGCCTCCACCACGGCCGTGGCCACATCGACCGCGGAAGCCGCATCGGGCGCCCAGCCGTCCGCTCCGATCTCCTTGGCGTACTCAATCGTGACCGGTGCGCCGCCGACGATGACCCGCAGGTTGGGCAGGTCATCAGCCTTGGCTACAGTCTCGATGACGTCGCGCATGTTCCTCATCGTGGTAGTGAGCAGAGCGCTGCAGCCGATGATGTCGGCCTTGTGCTCGCGCGCGGCAGCGAGGAACGCGTCGGCGCTGGTGTTGGTGCCAAGATCGATGATTTCGAAGCCGGCGCCCTTGAGCATCATGCCCACGAGGTTCTTGCCGATGTCGTGAAGGTCGCCCTGCACCGTGCCCAGGACTGCGACCTTGTCGGGCTTGTGCCCCGAGGCGAGAAGCAGCGGCTCCAGCAACGCCAGCGCGCCCTTCATGGCCCGTGCGCTGATGAGCATCTCAGGGACGAAGATCTCCTGGCGGCTGAAGCGGTCACCCACGATGCCCATGGCGTCCGTCATGTACTCGAGGATGTCGAGCGGGTCGTTGCCCTCGTCGAGCGCGGCCTGGGTGATCTCTACTGCGGTGTCACGGTCGCCTGCTTCGACA
>JAOZUP010000419.1:0-1456 GCA_029938595.1 Thermoanaerobaculales bacterium
CGATCGCCGCCCACCGGTGGGAAGCCCGTCTGCTCCGAACGCGAGCGTTCGTCGCAGCCATGCTTCCCACCGGCCGACGCGCCCGATGCGCGTCGGTTCCGCCTGGCTCTTTCTCTTCTTTGGGAGAGTTGCCTGGGGTTTGAGCTGGGATAAATACAGCGTAAGATCGGAATATGCCCGATTCGGTGCCTTTGAGGCGGATCCTCCACTGCGATATGGATTGCTTCTATGCCGCGGTCCACATGCGAGACGACCCGTCGCTCGAAGGCAGACCGGTCGTGGTGGGTGGCGACCCCTCGGGCCGCGGGGTCGTGGCGGCCGCCAACTACGAGGCCCGCAGATTCGGGATTCACTCGGCGCTGCCCGCGGCGCAGGCGCGGCGGCTGTGCCCCGATACCGTCTTTCTCAAACCGGATTTTCGGCGCTACCGGGAGGAGTCGCAGGCGATCTTCGCTGTCTACCGCGACTACACCCCCGTCATCCAGACCCTGTCGCTCGACGAGGCCTTTCTCGACGTGAGCGAGCACCTGGGTGAGCATGGCAGCGCCACCGCCATCGCCGTGGACATCCGGCTCCGTGTTCGCGAGGAGCGCCGGCTGACGGTGTCGGTTGGGGTCGGCCCCAACAAGCTGGTGGCCAAGATTGCCTCCGACTTCGACAAGCCGGACGGGCTGACAGTGGTTCGTCCGTCCGGGGTCGAGGCGTTCCTTGCTCCCCTGCCGGTGCGGCGGCTCCATGGTATCGGGCCCGCCACCGAAAAGACGTTGCTCGCGATGGGCCTGAAGACGGTGGCCGATCTCCGTCGCACGTCGGTCGATACGCTGCTCGCCCGATTCGGTAACTGGGGCCGCACGATGCAGGAACGCGCCTGGGGCATCGACGACCGCTCGGTCCACACCCGTCATGTCCGCAAAAGTCTGAGTACCGAGCGCACATTCGCTGAGAATCTGAAGAAGATCGAGGAGATTGACGAGATCCTCGACGCCATGGCCTCCGAGGTCGCCCGAGGTCTCGAGAAGCGGCGCCTCGCGGCCTCGACGATCACGATCAAGGTGCGCTACCCCGACTTTCAAACCCCGACCCGCTCCCACACCCTGCCCGTTCCCACCGCCGACGCAGTGACCATTGCCGCCCTCGCCCGCGAGCTGGTGCGCCGAACCGATGCCTCTCGGCGCTCAGTCCGTCTCCTCGGCGTGGGCGCCAGCAATCTCGTCCCGGGCGAGCTCGACCAGCCAACGCTGTTTGACGAAGACTAGAAGAACCACAGAGGCGCAGAGGACACAGAGAGGAACACAGAGACATCGCAAACACAGAGGCACGAAGACACGAAGGCATCGCAACGTCAAACACCCATCGCAATTTGCCCACAGATCACGCAGATAACGCAGATACACAAGGAGGATCTCGCCGAAACAGATAGGTTGTACCGTGGATTGGCGGCGGAAACGTCGGCGAT
>JAOZUP010000419.1:1466-3607 GCA_029938595.1 Thermoanaerobaculales bacterium
TCGGCCGGATCGGCGAGGAGCGGGTTGCCGCCGGCCCAGTCGGCGAAGGTGGTGCCCGGACGCGTGCCTTGCACGCCGAGGTCACGGCTGAGGGCGTTGACGACGGCCGGGTTGGCGGCGGAAACGTCGGCGATCCGGCGATCGCCGACTACCGGTGGATAGCACGTCAACTCCGGACGCAAGCGTCCGTCATCGCCGTGCTTTCCACCGGCCGACGCGCCCAGGGCGCGTCGTTTCCGCCTGCCCTTTCTCTTTTTTGGGAGGGGTGGCGCCATCCACCCAACAAAGGGGGAGGAGGAGTGGCGAGGCCTGCGCTCTGAGAGCGCAGGCCGCTGGACGGGGCCATCGAGACGAACGCTTGCGTTCGGAGCGATGACCCGGTCCAGCGGTCGCCGGCCGTCGTTCGACGGCCGGGACCTCGCCGTTGCTGAATTTCGGCTGGGCGCTCTCAGCGTCCAATTGAATCTGCGCTTATCTGCGTGATCTGCGGTTTCCTGCGATGAATGGGTGGGCGGTTTTGTGATGCCTTCGTGTCTTTGTGTCTTCGTGTTTGTGATGTTCTGGGTCTTCTCTGTGTCCTCTGTGTCTCTGTGGTTATTCGTATGGATCGGTCCGAATACCGCTAGACTGCATCCATGGCAGCCTTCCTCGAATGCGGTCCGTTCTCGGCGCACGACGGCGAGGGACGGTTGCTCTTCGATGACACCTCGGTGTCATTAGCGGATGGCCAGTTTGTTGCGTTGGAGGGCCCTTCCGGGAGTGGTAAGTCAACCCTTTTGCGCTGCATCACCGGTCTTGCCTGGTCCCCCGAGGCGGGGCGGAAGCTTGAAGGTGTGGACTACAGGGGAGCCCAGATGCCCACATGGCGGGCCCAGGTGAGTCTTGCAGCGCAGGATGCGCCGATGATCCCAGGCTCGGTTCGGGGCAATCTCGGTTTCCCATTTGCTCAGAAGGCGGGCTGCGATCGTGGTTTTGGCGAGGACGAGGCCGTGCGATTGCTGACCGGGGTCGGCCTCGGTCGATTGCCGCTTGACCGCGAGGTGCGGACGCTGTCCGGAGGGGAGCGCCATCGGCTGGCCCTGGTGCGGGGTTTGCTCTGGGATCCGCCGGTGCTGGTGGCCGACGAGCCCCTGTCCGGGCTCGACCCGGAGGTTGCCGGCCTGTGCTTCGAGCTTCTGCTGCGGTACGCCCGCCGTCCCGGGCGACTGCTGCTGTGCGCCCTCCACGATCCCAAGTTTAACGCCCGTGCCGACCGCCGGCTCCGGCTCGCCGAAGGAAGCCTCGGAGAGGCCCGATGAGCGGCCTCATCGAGCTTGGCCCGCTGCAGTTGGCGATCGCCACCCTGCTGATCGTCGCCGCGGGGGCGGTGTCGTTTGCCCTCAGGCTCGGCGTCGAGCGCCGCCTGGCGGTGGCGGCCTTGCGGACAACGATTCAGCTTGGTCTGCTCGGGCTGATTCTCGAGAGGGTCTTCGCGCTCGACAACCCATGGCTGGTGGTCGGCCTGCTGCTGCTCATGACCGTCTTCGCAGCGCGCGAGGCGGTGAGCCGGGCATCTCGCCGTTACCGTGGGATCCTCGCCGATGCGTGGCTCACAATGGCCGCTTCCTGTTTCCTGGTGGGCGGCATCGTCACCCAGGTTGTGGTCGGCGTGAAGCCCTGGTACGACCCCCAGTACGTGATTCCGCTGCTGGGGATGATCCTTGGCAATTCGCTGACCGGGATCTCGCTCTGCCTCGACCGCTTTATGGACAACCTCGAGACCCGGTCGGCTGAGGTCGAGCTTCGGATCGCCTTCGGCGCCACCCGCCGCGAGGCGTTGGCAGCGCCGCTCCGGGACGGGGTGCGCACAGGGATGATCCCGATCATCAACTCGATGGCCGCAGCCGGTATCGTATCGCTTCCCGGGATGATGACCGGCCAGATCCTCGCCGGTTCACCGCCGATGCAGGCGGTTGCCTACCAGATCGTGGTCATGTTCATGATCGCTGCAGCGGTGGCCCTCGGCGCCATGCTCGTGGTGGTTCTCGCCGGCCGCCGCTTCATGGGCCCCGACGCCACCCTGCGGCTCGATCGGATGACGACGAAGAAGAGCTGACCGACCGACTCGTGCCAGCGCCCGCCCGCCGTCCGCGGTCTGCGAC
>JAOZUP010000420.1 GCA_029938595.1 Thermoanaerobaculales bacterium
CGAGAAGGCGATGCTCTCGGGGATCACCCCGGAGCAGATTGTGCGCACCCTGCGGGTCGCACTCGCCGGCGCCGACGCGGGTCTCGCCCACGTCCCAACCAGCCGCGACCCGGTACCGATTGTTCTCCGTCTGGACCGCGCGCAGCGCTCGCACCTCGACGACCTCCTGCAGCTGAATATTCACGCCGGCGATGGGCGGATGGTGCCACTCTCGGAGCTGGTGACGACCCACGAGACGCAGCGCGAACGCTTCCGCTACCACAAGAACCTGCAGCCAGTGACCTATGTCCTCGGCGAGGTGGGTGGGGAGGTCGACTCCCCGGCCTACGCAATCCTCGATATGCAGGACCGCCTGGACGAGATCGTGACGCCGCTCGGAGAGCAGCTCGAGGTCATCACGACCCACCTGCCGCGCGACCCGACCCGGTACATCATGAAGTGGGACGGCGAGTGGCAGATTACCTACGAGGTCTTCCGCGACATGGGCATCGCATTCGGCGTGGTCATGGTCTTCATCTACGTGCTGGTAGTCGGGTGGTTCCGCTCCTTCATCACCCCGCTCGTCATCATGGCGCCGATCCCGCTAACCTTGATCGGCATCCTGCCGGCGCACGGCATTCTCGGAGTGTTCTTCACCGCCACCTCGATGATCGGTTTCATCGCTCTAGCGGGGATCATCGTCCGCAACTCGATCCTATTAGTCGACTTCATCGACCTGGAGCTGCAGGCGGGAGAAACCGTGGAGTCGGCGGTCGTCAAGGCAGGGGCGGTTCGTTTCCGGCCGATCGTGCTGACCGCAGCGGCGCTCGTGGTCGGCGGCCTCGTGATTTATCTCGACCCCATCTTCCAGGGCCTGGCGGTGGCGCTGATCGCCGGTGTGATCGTCTCGACAGCGCTCACCCTGGTGGTGATCCCGCTGCTTTATTTCATGTACCTGAAGACGGTGGGGCCGGAGAACGTAGTGGAGATTGATTAGGAATTAGGAATTAGGAATTAGGAATTTCGGATCTTCCCCCGCCCGCCGGGCCTCGATCGAAGGGGGTGTGGATGAAAATTCGAAATTCGAAATTCGAAATTGAACATTGGAGGAATACACAATGACCATTAACGAAGCACTACGCGCCATGGCTGGCATCGTCGTCTTGCTGACGTTGGCCCTCGGCTACTGGGTGAGCCCCTACTGGTACCTGTTCACCGCGTTTGTCGGCCTCAACCTGCTCCAGTCTGCCTTTACCAAGTGGTGCCCGGCAATGTGGATCTTCGGCAGGCTCGGTCTGAAGAAGGGATGAACGCATGAAGCTGATGATGATCATCATCGACACAGAATGTCGTGAGGAACTCGAGGTGCTTTTCAAGCATCACGACGTCACCGGCTACACGGAAATCCCCAATACCCACGGTGTCGGGGAGACCGGCATCCGCATGGGTTCGGGTGCCTACCCGAAGACCTCGTCGATCTTCTTCACCGTCGTCGAGCCTGACAAGGTTCAGCCGCTCAAGGAAGGGCTGTGCGCCTACTGCGACGCCTGTAAACACGACATGAAGATGATACTGTGGGGCGTCGAGGAGGTCGTTTAGCTAATGTCCGACTGGTTCTACATTCTACTGTTCATCGCCGCCTGGCTGATTCTCCAGCGCGTGATTCTGCCCAAGCTCGGGGTGCCCACCTGAGCGGTACCCAATCCCTCGGCCGGCGGCCGAGGAAGCTGCGGAGCGGAGAGTGCCGAGGGGCAAACGGAAACGCCGCCGCCCGAGGGCGACGGCGCGTGAGTGACGAAACCCGGTGAGGTACGCGGGCTAATCGCTGATCTCGAGGGGAACGCTACGCTCGATTGAGGTTTCCGAGGTCTCCTCAGTGATCGTGAACTCGAGCTCGTAGCTTCCCGGCTCCGGCAGCCCGGAGAGGCCGATCGAGTTGCCATACATGTAGAGATCACCCATCACCTGTGACGAATCCAGGGGCATCGTGAACGGTTTGCCGACGGGCTTGCCATCCCTCTTGACCCGGACCCTCGCCTTGAGTTCGATCGAGCCCTCCTCGTTCAAGGCGGGTCGCTCCAGGAATCCAAAGTATGCGATCTCAGATTCCCTCGTCAGATCGGGGCCCGAGATTGGAATCAGATGCCATCCCCCGAAAGTGAAGGCCGCCCCAAGCGGGGCATCGGGATCGGGTTCCGCCGAGATCCCGACCCACAGCGGTGACAACCAGGTGCCCTCCGTTGGAGCAGTCGTCACCTCGGTCTCGACTCTCTCCGTCACCTGCGGAGTGCCGCCCGAAGAGCCGGCGATTTCGACCGTATACGAGCCCGGATCGAGGCGGAAGGAGAGGTGGTAGGCCGATCCATATTGACCCTTGAGAGGTTTTGCGTTGATTTCGAAGTTGCTCAGATCGTCACCATCTGCCGTCCTGACGCGACCGACGAGGAGATCGAGCGGCGGCGCCTCGGGGGGGAGCTCGATGTGCACCCACAGAGGCTCGTTGATTCCGTCGCTCAGACCGAGCTCGGCGATAATCCGCGCCGAATCATCGAACGGTGCATCATCCTGATCACACCAAGCAAGGTGGGCCGGTGATGCGCTGCGGCCGTCGGCCACCGAGATCGGCTTCGGCGCTTCTTTGAGTTCCGGGTGGAGGAGATAGGCTTCGGGAGCCTTGGTGAGGGCGTTCATGGCAGGGAACGAATCTCGGTTCGTGCGATCAAGCGAGAAGTTGTTGGAGTCGAGCTTTTCCTCGTAGAACATGAAGAGGAGGCGCGATCCCTTGACCCTGAATCCTTTGGGGAGTGCGGCGGGGTTGTACTGCCACACCTCGGTGCTGCCCTCGACGGTATCGGTTCCCGCGGTGGTCGACCCCAGAGCAACCGCCTGAGCAGGACCGCGGACCTGCCGATGTTCCGGTCTGCCCATCAGGATCAGCACCTTAGCGCGATCGCTGAGAGAGCCGCGATGCCCCGGATAGCCGAAGTTCTCGTCGGCGAATTTCACCTTCGAGTCGAACTCCGCCTTGAATGAATTGAACGGATTATTGACCTCAGGATTTCGGCGGGCCCAGAAGAGCTCAATGAACCGCTTAGCCTCGGCGTCGGTGGCCACCTTGTTCCACTCTTTCTTTTCCTTCTTGGTGAGAAGGAAGCCCTCGGGGCCGTCCGCCCACCCGGCATACTCGGAACTGAGCTGAGCTTCGGTCAGTGGTGCCAGAAGTACCACGAGTAAAAAAATGAGGAACAAACGAAGGCTCTTGTGACGCATGATGCATCCTTCCTTCCCCGGCACGGGGGCTTCATTCTACTCCTCCCAAGATTGATTTCGGATTTCGGATTTCGGATTTGCCGTCCCCAAGCTTGAATACTCCGCCGGGAAACCGCAGTCGGCGTGGCGCTGTCGCGGAGGGCCTCGTCGCGAGGGCCGCGAGACGCTGTGTCCGAATTAGGAATTAGGAATTAGGAATGCCGCCCGGCGCCCTCCCGGTACGGGGAACCCGTCTGTGCTCGCCACCCAACGCGCTTCCAGCACCGTCGACGAATCACAATCAGCCTAGAAGGCGCTCTATCACTCCTACCTCTCAGAAAGTCGCGGCGGGCCCGGCCTGACGTGGCTTTCCG
>JAOZUP010000421.1 GCA_029938595.1 Thermoanaerobaculales bacterium
GGGCGGGCCCTAAAGGACCCGCCTACGAAGGGCACCGAAACCTTGTGGACGGGTGGCAAATTCGAAATTCGAAATTCGAAATTTATTCGTCTTCTTCTTCCTCGTCGGTGGACTTCGCCGCGATGATCTTCTCCTGTAACTGCTTGGGGATCTCGGAGTACTGGGCGAACTCCATGTGGAAGTCGCCGCGCCCCTGGGTGATGGAGCGTAGGGTCGGCGCGTAGGTCAGCAGCTCGGCAAGAGGAACCTGGGCCTTGACGGTGGTGGTGCCGTCCTCGGAGTCCATCCCCTGAACGCGGCCGCGACGCGAGCTGAGGTCGCCCATGACGTCGCCGAGGTGGTCCTCTGGGGTGTAGACCTCGAGCTGCATGATGGGTTCGAGCAGAGTCGCCTTGCACTTGGCGGCAGCGTCCCTGAAAGCCTTGCGGCCGGCGAGCTTGAACGCCATTTCCGACGAGTCCACTGCGTGCTCTTTGCCGTCGACGAGAGTTATCTTGAAGTCCACCATCGGGTAGCCCGCAACCACGCCGCGCTCGGCGGCCTCCTGGATGCCCTTGTCCACCGCCGGCCGGTAGGTCTGCGAGATCGAGCCACCAAAGATCTTGTCGATGAACTCGTAGCCTTTGCCGCGGTTGGGCTCCATGATGATCGAGCACTGGGCGAATTGGCCCGAGCCGCCGGTCTGTTTCTTGTGCCTTGTGGTGACCTCCGCCGACGACTTGATGGTCTCGCGGTACGGCACTTTGGGCTGGTGGAGGACGACGTTGACGTTGTAGCGTTTCTTGAGCCGGCCGATCACAACCTCGACGTGGAGCTGGCCGGTGCCGGAGATCAGCATTTCCTTTGTCTGCGGGTCACGACCAATGGTGATGGTCGGATCCTCGTCGCGGATCTTGACGAGCGCCGTGGCGAGCTTGTTCTCGTCACCCTTGGACTCGGCCTCGAGCGCGAAGCTGATGGCCGGCTCGGGGATGGTCACTGCAGTCAGCTTGATGTTCTGCTTGGCTTCGCACAGAGTATCGCCGGTATGGGTGTCCTTGAGCTTGGGAAGCGCACCGATGTCGCCGGCGGCAAGCTCGGCCACGTGCTCGAGGTCCTTGCCCAATGGGATCGACAGCGCGCTCAGGCGTTCCGCTGAATCACGGGTGGAGTTGGAAACATTAGCGTCGGTCGCGATACCTCCCGAGAACACGCGCATCAGGGTGATGTGGCCTGCAAAGGGATCGGAGATCGATTTGAAGATATAGGCCGCGAACGGAGAATCGGAGGAGATCTCGAGCTCCTTTTCCTCGCCGTCCACTGTCACCTGAACGGGGCGCCAGTCGGGTGCGGGAGTGAGTTCGACGAGGGCATCCATGAGCGGCTGAACGCCGATATTCTTGGCCGCGGCGACGGCGAAGACCGGCAGGAGCTCGCGGGCGACGATCGCTCTCTTGAGGCCTTTGGCGAAGGTCTCGGCGTCGAGCTCGCCGTCCTCGAGGTATTTGTCCATCAGCTCTTCGTCCTGCTCGGCAACCATCTCCATCAACGCCTCACGCGCCGAAGCGACAGCATCCGCCATGTCGCCCGGCACCTCGGCTTCAGTGACGGTGTTGCTCTCGTCGTGCTCCCAGGTAAAGGCCTTGCCGCTGACCAGGTCGACGACGCCGGAAAAACTCGACTCCTCACCGATGGGCAGCTGCAGCGGGGTCACCTCACGGCCGTACTTTTTCTGCAAGGCTGCAACGACACGTGAGAAGGAGGCGCGGTCACGATCCATGAGGTTGATCGCAAACAGGACCGGCAGGCCATAGTCGGTGGCGGCCTTCCACATCTTTTCGGTCTGCACCTCGACCCCCCCGACCGCGGACACCATCATCAGGGCCGCATCAGCAACCCGGAGGCCCTGCATGGCGTCGGTCGAAAAGATGCCGTAGCCCGGGGTGTCGATCAGGTTGACCTTGACCCCATGATGCTCGAAGTTGGCAACGGCCGTGTTGATGGTGATCTTGCGGTCGTGCTCGTCCTCGTCGAAATCCGTCGTGGTGTTGGCGTCGTCTACCTTGCACAGGCGGTTGACGGTCCCGCTGTCGAAGAGCATTGCCGATACCAGCGAGGTCTTACCGGTGTCGGGGTGGCCGACCACCGCCACGTTACGGATGTTCTCAGTTGCATACAGGGTCATGGAAAAGTCCTCCGCTCTTGGGGATGAAATTCGCTTTCCTAGATGTCAGCACCGGTGAGCAAGCGGTAGGCCTCGCTGTAGCGCGAGAGGGTGCCTTCCACCACCTCGGCCGGCAGGACCGGGGCCGGCGGCTCCTTGTTCCAGCCGCTGGTTTCGAGCCAGTCGCGTACGTACTGCTTGTCGAAGGAAGCCTGGGAGCGCCCAGGCTGATAGTCGTCGACGGGCCAAAATCGGGAGGAATCGGGAGTCAGCGCCTCGTCCATCCAGACGATGCGGCCGTCCCCGTCAAACCCAAACTCAAACTTGGTGTCGGCAATCAGGATACCGCGTTCCTGCGCATAGTCGGCGGCCACGGTATAGAGCTCGAGGGTGAGGTCGCGCAGCCGAACGGCGGTTTCTTCGCCGACGATGCCGACCATGCGGTCAAAGCTGATGTTTTCATCGTGGCCGTCGGTGGCCTTGGTCGCCGGGGTGAAGATGGGCTCGGGGAGCTTGGCGGATTCAGTCAGACCACCCGGCAGCTCTATGCCGCATACGGTTCCGTCCGCCTGGTACTCCTTCCAGCCCGAGCCCGCGAGGTAGCCGCGAGCTACACACTCGACCGGGATTGGCTCGAGCCGCTGCACGTAGACGCTGCGTCCGGCGAGCTCGTGGTGCTGGTTGAAGGGCTCGGGAAAATCACTGAGCTCCGTTGCCAGGAGGTGGTTGGGCACGGTGTCCTCAAACCGCCTGAACCAGAAGGTGGAGAGGCTGGTGAGGATTTTCCCGCGTCCGGGGATGCCCGGCGACAGCACGCTGTCAAAGGCGCTGATCCGGTCAGTGGCGACGAGGACCAGTGCATCGTCAGTGGCATAGATGTCGCGGACCTTGCCCCGGCTCACCAGGTTTCCCGAAGCTATCGAGGTGGTGAGCAGGGCCTCTTCCATTTTCTCAGGCTTCCTTGCCGGAGATGATCACGCTCGCCTGGCGCGCCATGCGCGACTTGTAGCGGGCCGCCGTGTTTCGGTGGAACACTCCCTTGCGCCAACCAATGTCGATAACCGACATGGTTTCCGGAAGGAGTTCCTTCACCTTGGCGGCATCGCCCTCTGCCATGGCAATCCGCATCATCCGCATTTGGCGGCGTACCCGGGTCCGCACCGAACGGTTGCGCATCCGGCGCTCGAGCGACTGGCGGTGGCGCTTGCGCGCCTGCTTCTTCGTTCCTTTGATCGTAGCCATCGAATCGACTCTCCTTCACCGGACGCGACTCTTGATGCTGCGTCGGGTCGCATATGATAACCCGAAATCCCTGTGAGGTCTACAACTGAAGCAACATTGAGGGTTTGGGATTGGAGGGGAGTTAGGAGGTTAGGAGGTTAGGAGGTTAGGAAGTTAGGTGGACCTTCCCCGATTTGGTGGACACCTAGAGAAGCCTGGATACTAGGCAGGGA
>JAOZUP010000074.1:0-9549 GCA_029938595.1 Thermoanaerobaculales bacterium
GACCCTCGTGAAGGGCGATGCACGCGCGGTTGATGAGCGTGGCGTAGATCAGCCACGGCCCCATCATCCAGCCGATGTTGGTCGGCCAGGCGACCACGTCTCCAGGGTGGATGTCGTGGTGGAAGTGGCCGTCCATGGCGGCCTTGATTGGCGTCAGGTGGGTCCAGGGGATGGCCTTGGGGTCGCCGGTGGTGCCGGAGGAGAAGAGAATGTTGGTCACGGCGTGCGGATCGGCGCCCGCCGTATTGAAGGTGGCGTCGTTACCGAGAAAGTCATGCCATCTCAGATCGCCCGGCCGGAGATCGATGGGCTTGTGCCCGTCCTCGGTGATGACGATTGCCCTGGTTGTGCCCGCCTCGCGGACCTTGTCATACAGTGCGATGGCCCGTCCGCCCCGCGTGAACTGGTCGACCGTGATGATACCGGCGGCATCGGCGATCTCGAGGCGGCTTCGGATCTCGGGCGGTGCGAAGCTGTCGGCTATCGAGACCACGACACACCCGGCGCGGATGATGCCGAGATAGGCGGCAACGCACTCGAGGTTCATGGGCATGTACAGCGCAACGGCGTCGCCGGCGGAGAATCCCTGGGCGACGAGCCCGTTGGCCACCCGGTTGACCAGCGCTTCGAGCTCGCCGTAGGTGACGGTCTCCACCGTGTCACTGCCCTCGCGTCCGATGGCTACCGCAATCGTACAGTCGGACGGCTGGAAGCAGCTCGAGACGATGTTCAGCTCGGCTCCGGGGAGCCATCGTGGTTGAGTAGGCCCGTCGGAGAGATCGAGAATACTGTCCGGCCGGTGCGTGAAATTGATGCCGAGTCGCTCGATCGCATGCAGCCAGAAGTCGGCCCGGTATTCGACCGACCAGCGATGGAGCTCCGAATAGTCGTCGATTCCGAGCTCGCGCATCAACACAGCGGGGTTGGACTCCTCCAGCCGTTCGCGGTCGGGGATCCACACCGGAGGGGGCGGAAGAGCGGGGTCGCGATCGGCGAAGATTTCGTTGAATCGCGCCCACTGATCCGGGAACGGTGTCTCCGGCCTCAGACGCACATCCTCGACATACTCCGACCACCGAGCGGCTTGCTGATCCGAAACCTTCATCTCTGCACCCCAAAACCAATTTTCCGGAACGAGCATTCCGAAGGTACCCGAACGTTCTAACGTTTAACGTTGAAACGTTCTAACGATGTTATACGGGCCGCACGACCCGAACCACGTCGTCCGCCGACAAGGCCTCGAGCAGGCCATCGACGGCAGTGTTCACGCTGCCCGCGTCACCGGCCTCCACCGTGATCCACACGCGATGATCCTCCCCTTCGGATCGGGGGTAGCTGCCGATCTTGACCTCGGGGAATGCCTCATCGACGGCGGCCAGCCTATCCGCGATCGCGCTCTCGTCGGCGCTCAGGTAGAGATCGGCCCGGTGTCTGGGAGACCCGTCGAGCTCTCCGCGAAGGGCTTCGATCTTGGCTGCAAAGAGACGGGGAATACCGGGGAAGATGTAGACGTTGCGAAACGCCACCATCGGTATCAGCCCGTCGTTGGAGTAGATGAGCCGGCTGCCGGCGGGAATCTCCGCCATCCGCAGCGCCGCTTCGGTGAAGCGCTTTCCCCACCATGCGTGGATCATCTCCACCAGCTCCGGGTGGCGCTCGACCTCGACGCCAAAGGCCGTCGCAATGGCAGCTACCGTGCGGTCGTCGTGCGTGGGCCCGACGCCGCCGGAGGTGATCACCGCATCGTATCGCTCGGAGCACGAGCGGACCTCGGCGATGATGTCCTCCTCAGCGTCGCCGATGCAGGAGATCCTCTGCAGCTCGACCCCGATATCGGCAAAAAGATCGATCAGCGGGGCACTGTTGGCATCGCGCACCTTCCCTGACAGGATCTCGTCACCGATGATGATGGCGGCGGCGGTTGTCATCAGAGGAGTATAGCTTTGCTGAATTAGGAACGAGGAACTAGGAACTAGGAATTAGGAATTGGAATACACGGCCGTGGCCCTTCTCCAAGGCGCCGCGGAGGTTTCTGATGGTGTCAACTATGGGTTGACAAATGACAACCCGCGGTTTACATTTGGATTGTGATACGAACGTGGCGGCACAAGGGTCTCCGTGAGTTGTTCAAGACCGGTAAGAGCAGGCGAGTCCGTCCGGATCTTCAGACCCGCGCTGTGATCGTGCTCGACGCTCTTGAGGCCGCCACCAAACCGTCGGATCTCAATGTGCCGGGATTCGCCTTCCACAAGTTGCGGGGCCGGCCTCCGGAACGCTATTCGATCCATGTCAACGGCCCATGGTGCATCACATTTGAGTTTCATGATGGGGAGGCTCATCGGGTGGAATTGGAGCAGTACCGCTGAACGTAGAGTGGAACAGGAGATGAGGAGCATTTTGATGGCTGGAAAATTTCGGAGAGAACCAAGTCACCCAGGCACCCTGCTCCGGGAGGTCGTGTTGCCGGCGATGAAGGTGAGTGTGGCGGAGGCGGCACGGGAGCTGGGCGTCAGCCGTCAGCAGTTGTACAAGATTCTCCGCAATGAGCGGGCGGTCACCGCAGAGATGGCGATGAGACTGGGCAGGTACTGCGGTAACGGACCAGAGTTGTGGCTCAACATGCAGAGCAATTTCGATCTGTGGCATGTAGAGCACGACCTTGCAAAGGAACTCGAGAAAATTCCTACCCGGGCAGCTGTTTAGAATAGCTCGCCGCCGAAGAAGCGGCCGTGGAAAAAGGTGAGCACGACAGAGACCGCGATGGCGATAACGGCGAGAGGGAATGACAACTCGTCGACGGCGAGACGGTTGCGGCCGCGGAGGATAACGCCGAACGGCAGCACCGAGGTCTGTTTGCAGAATTCCCTGAAATCTTCACCTTTCTCGCGTTTCAAACGGGCGTCCATGTGGTAGGCGCCGACGACCCCCACGATGACGAAGGAACCAAAGAACGCCACATCGCCGAGAGTACCGTTGGCGAGGAGGTGGGCGAGCCCCCACAGAGCGAGGGCCATGTTCATCGGGTGGCGGGTGATTCGGAGCACGCCGCGGGCCTCGTTTTTGGCCGGTGCCATGCTGGCCGGACTCGGGGTCGCTAACGACTGGAAGAAGAGCAGCAGGCCGAAGAGAACCAGCAGAGCGGCAATGATGCGCTCGGGCCACCAGGGCAACTCCCACAGCACCGGACCGAGGTGGCGGTTTTGCCACCACAGGACCGCAGCGGGACCGAGAGTGAGGAATGAGATCAGCGAGTAGAGGCCCCGGAATGGCCACAGCCCGAGCGTGTCCACCAGGCCCTGGCGGACTGCGCCGTGCGACAGGCCGAGGTGGGTCACCACGAAGAGGGCCGAGAACACGACGATGAGGGTGAGGATCATGTGGGGGAGTATAGCGTTTGCGGATTTCGGATTTCGGATTTCGGATTTCGGATTTCGGATTTTGCACGGGACGCGCGTTCGGAAACGGCTCGCGTGCGGCGGAGGTGCCATTCTTGACATTGTTTAAGCCTCGCTTCTCCGAGTCGGCAGGGTGAATCGATCAAACAATGTCAAGGGTGGCTCCTCTCGGGGAGCGAGCTGGGAAAGCCGGGCTATGCCCTGTCGATCGGGAAGGCCAGGACGTCAGCGATGTTGCGGGTTCCGGCGGCCAGCATGACCAGCCGATCGACTCCCAGCGCGACTCCGGCGCATTCTGGGAGGCCGTGCTCGAGGGCGGCCAGGAGATGCACGTCGATCGGCGGTGTGGGAAGCCCGGCGAGCCGTCTGGCCTCGATGTCGGCCTCGAACCGCCGTCGCTGCTCGGCGGGGTCGGTGAGCTCGTGGTAACCGTTGGCCAGCTCGACGCCCTCGACATAGACCTCGAAACGTTCGGCGAGCGGAGGGTCGCCGGGACGGACACGGGCCAGAGCCGCCTGATCGGCGGGCCAGTCGTGGACGAAGCTCGGCCGGCCGTTGCCCAGCTGAGGCTCGACTGCGTGGCTGAGCAGCAGGTCCAGCCATCCGTTGCGATCATCCCCGAGATTCGGAGCCTCGCCTGATAGGAGGTCCCGGGCGCGGGATCCGAGCTGTGCCGCCGAGGCCCGCAGAGGATCGATCCTGGCGTGGCGCTCGAACGCCTCGGCGTAGGTCAGCCGTTCCCCGGTATCCGCTCCGAGGATCGAGCTTAGAAGCTCGTCGATCTCGTCCATCAGCGTGTGGTGATCCAATTCCGGGCGATACCACTCGAGGATCGTAAACTCGGGGTTGTGCATGCTGCCTGCCTCGCCGTCGCGGATTGCCTTGCAGATCTGGTAGATCGGCCCGCTGCCGGCGGCGAGCAGCCGCTTCATGGCGAACTCCGGGGAGGTCTGAAGAAAGAGATCCCGTCCTCCATCGGCGCCGGGGCCGCGGTACCGACAGCTCAGGGCCTGGAGGTGGAGGTCGGTGACCGGCGCCGAGGCGAGCAGGGGAGTCACCACCTCGAGAACCTCGCGCTCGGCGAAGAACGAGCGGATCTTCGCGAGGATCTCCGCGCGCAGGCGAAGCATCTCCTTCGAAGCCGTAGGGCGCCAGGTGTCGCGTTTCGAGGTCATTGTCGCGCCACGCCGAGAAGAGTTTTGAGTTTTGAGTTCTGAGTATTGAGTTGCCACCCGCCCGGACGGCAGCCGGGACGGCTGCCCCACAAGACATCCTGAGACCTTTGTGGGGCAGGCGTCTCGCCTGCCGGAAGCGGGGGTGGGAAATTCGAAATTCGAAATTCGAAATTCGAAATCAAACCGGGCACGGGCCTATGCCCTCGAAACGTACTCCCCCGTCCTCGTGTCAACCTTGATTTTCTCGCCGATCTGGATGAAGAGGGGAACCCGCACCACGGCGCCGGTCTCCAGCGTTGCCGGTTTGTTGCCGCCTCCCGAGGTGTCGCCCTTGACGCCGGGATCGGTTTCCGTGATTTCGAGGTACACGAAGTTGGGCGGCGTGACGACGATCGGATTGCCCTCCCACAGGGTGACGAGGCAGAGATCCTCTTCCTTCATCCACTGTTGCATATCGCCGATCGCGGCCGCATCGGCCTCCACCTGCTCGTAGCTATCCTGGTCCATGAAGGTCCAGGTTCGGCCGTCGGTGTAGAGATACTGCATTTCCTTTTCCATCACGTCGGCCCCGTCGAAGGACTCCGAGGCCTTGATGGTCCTCTCGTTGACCCGTCCGGTCTTGAGGTTCTTGTACTTGACCTTTGTGAATGCCTGGCCTTTACCTGGCTTGACGACATCGGTGCCGACGATAACGCACGGATCGCGGTCGACCAGGATCTTGAGCCCAACTTTGACCGAATTCAGATTGTAGGTAGCCATCTTGACGTGTCCCCCTGCTTGCGCTGATCATACTGAAGCTGCGAGACTGCGCTCCGTGGCGACTGTTGATACAGCACCCTGGCCGGCCGGCGTGTGGAGGCGGCTCCTTGCCGATGCGGTAAGTGACCTGGACGAGCTGCTCGCGCTGCTCGACCTTGACGAATCATGCCTCGGCGAGCAAGCCGACGCCTTGCGCTCCGCCCACAGCTTCGTGCTCAGGGTACCACGAGGGTTCATCGAGCGCATGCAGCGAGGAAATCCGGACGATCCGCTCCTCCGTCAGGTTCTGCCGGTCGACCGAGAGATGATCCGGGTCGGAGGGTTCACGACCGATCCGGTGGGTGAGCTCACGCACTCCCCGTCGGATGGAGTGCTTTACAAGTACCACGGCCGCGCCCTGGTGATGGCGACCGGCGCCTGCGCGGTCCATTGCCGCTACTGCTTCCGCCGGCACTTTTCCTACAGCGATCACGCTGTCGCGGGAGGAGACCTCGAGGCTACGATCTCGCGGATCGCCGCCGATCCGGAGATCACCGAGGTGATCCTCTCCGGCGGCGACCCGTTGACTCTCCCCGACGTGCATTTCGAGGTGCTTGCACGGGGTTTGGCGGGGGTGCCGTCGGTGCGGCGGCTGCGGATTCACACCCGGCTGCCGATTGTTTTGCCGCAGAGAGTGGACACGGACCTGGTCACGTGGCTCGGCAGTCTCGAGGTGCCGGTGGTAGTGGTAGTGCACGCCAATCACGCCAACGAGATTGACTCGGACGTAAGGCGCTCTCTGGCCGCGCTCGATGCCACAGGCGTGACCCTCCTCAACCAGGCGGTGCTGTTGGCGGGAGTCAACGATTCAGCCGATGTCCTCGTCGATCTCAGCGAGGCGCTCTTTGAAGCCGGCGTTCTTCCCTACTACCTGCACCTGCTCGACCCCGTGGAGGGGGCCGCACACTTCGAGGTGCCCGAGGAAAAGGCGAGCCTTCTCAACAATGAGCTGACGAATCGCCTGCCCGGCTATCTCGTTCCGCGCCTGGTTCGGGAAGTGGCGGGAGCCCCCGCAAAAGTCGGCATCGACCTTTGGAGGTGACAAACGTTCTAACGTTCAACGTTTGAACGTTTAACGTTACTCGGACATTCGGCCGCGCTCTTACCTCAAATGCGAGATCATCGACCCCATGTCCACGACCATCTTGTGGCAGCGTTCGAAAGTGTCGCGCCCGTATTTTTCGTGCTGTTTTTCGAACTCCGGCGCAAGGGCCTCGAACTCCTCGGCGGTTAGTGTCTTGCGCGCCATCGGATAGAAGACGTGGTCTTCGACGTGGATATGGTGGCGCAAGAGCGAGGTGTAGGCCGCGATGTTCTCGAGCAGCTCACCGGTCTTGATCGGGTCCCTCGCCGCATAACCCGGCACGGCATTTTCAATGTTGGTGACAAGTGAGCGCCCACGTTCGTGCTCATAGCGCAGGGCATCGAGCTGGGCATCGACCTCGCCCCGTTTCTTTTGTGCGAGCTGCACGAAGAGCACGTACTCCTCCTTGAAGTGGTGGTACTGGTCGGTAAAGGTGCGGGCGAAATCAACGCCCTTTTCAAAGAATGCCTCCGACGGACGCTGACCGTTTTCAATCTTCTCCGCCGCCATCGACATGATGTCGAGGTATTGGCGAATCAGGCCGTGCTCGTTGGACAGGATTTCGATAGGATTCATATCTGCCTCCTTATGAATTCTTGGGTTTATGATCGCGGATCGAATCCGAAGGTCGGCGCGCCGGCTTTCCGCGCTCGCCCGCCGGGAGGACCCGTTGCTCGAGGGCATGTGCTACGTGGGACAGGTAGCAGACCTGGGTCGCGTTCAGGGCGCCGGCGATCTGCTCGGTGAACCAGGCGAGGTGGCCGCGTCGAAGCCACTCGGCGATGCCTTCGAGATAGAGGGCCTCACCGATGCGGTCGTCTCGGACCGCCTCCGCCTGCAGCGTTACGATGTGCGCCATCAGCCCGACCAGGGCCAGGATGTGGTCTGCCGGCTCGGTGCCTTCCCAGGAAAAGCCGAACCGCTCTCTCATTCCCTCGAGGTCGGCGATGACCGCTCCGCGGTCACGCTCGAAACGGTAGTCCGATTCCCTCGAGGTGAGGAGGCCGTCGGCTCCGAAAAGAACCTCGTGGAAGTAGTCGTTGCCCTCGGCCTGGGCCATTTGGACTGCACTCGTGAGCTCCGGATCGACCGTGTCTGCAGACTCGGCCAGAAGCTGCTTCCGCCAGTTGTCGCTGGGCCGTGCCAACAGCAGCCTCATCAGAGTCCAGTCTCCGGCCTGCTCGGCAAACTCGTCGGCCGAGCGCATCAAGCCTCGGCCAGCATGACATCGAGGTTGACGACGAGCTTGTGATACCGCTCAAACGTGTCGGCGCCGTGGACCTCCTGCACCTTTTCGAACTTTTCGCCCAGCGCCTCGAGCTCTTCTGCGGTCATCGCTTCCCGTGACATGGGGAAGAAGATATGGTCCTCGATGTGTATGTGGTGCTTGAGCAGCGAGGCGAAGGCGGCCGCGTTCTCCCGCACGACGGAGGTTTCCTCCGGGCTTCCCTCCGCATACCCGTCGAGCGCCCCCGCGATGGCGGCGATGAACCCGCGGCCTTGGTCGTGCTGGTAGCGGAGGGCCTCGATCTGGCCGTCGATGGCGCCGTTCTTCTTCTGCGCCAACTGCCGGAACATTACGAGCTCTTCCTTCTTGTGGTGGAAACCGTCGGAAAATCCCCGGACGAACTCAATGCCGTCGTCGAAGAATGCGCGCGGAGGCGGGTTCTCGACCTCGAGTCGTGCGACCGCCATCGAAAGGAGGTCGACAAACCGCCGGATCAGACCGTGTTCGTTTCTCAGCGTCTCGATTGGATCCACGTCGAACCCCCCGCTGGTGGTGATGTTCTCACAAAGAACCTACGACCGGTCTTGACCTGTGTCAATCTTCACGAAAAAGACGTCGTGCGGAGAATCGGACGCGTGAGACAGGTTGCACCGCCCTCGGCCTTGAGTGAGAGCTCGTCGCCGCGGTAGGTGAGGACCTTGCAGCCGGCGGCCTCGAGTCTCTCTTTGGTGACCGGGTTGCCCTCGATCGTCAAGCACTGGCGGGGAGCCAGCGCGAGCACATTGGGCCCCATGGTCGGGAACTCCTCCTCTGGGACCTCGACCAGGGCGATCCCCCGGTCGGCGAGGACTTCTACAAACGGTACCGGCAGCAGCGGCAGGTGGACCACTGCCAGGTTGTGGTCGAGCATCGAGATCAACGACATCAGGTGGAGGCAGGAGGTCGGGCCGTCGAAGTGCGGAAGCTGAACCTCGAGGGTGTCGACCCCGAGGGGACGGAGGGCCGCGGTGAGTTGGCGCAGGCCTTCGCCGTTAGTGCGGTAGCCGCGGCCGACGGCGAGCGTGTCATGGTCGAGCCACAGCAGATCGCCACCCTCGGCGGTTGCCTCGCCCTCGAGAGTGGCGAGGATCGGAATCCCGAGCTCCTCGAGGGTCTTCCCGATCGCGGCCTCCTCGCCCCGCCGCTGCTCCTTGCCCATGCGCAGGACGACCGCGCCCTGGTCGGTGACGATGACCGAGTCGTGGGTGAAGATGGCGTCGGCGTGCTCGGGCAGCTCCGCCGAGTGATAGAGCACCTCGCAGCCTGCGTCGCGCAGGGTGGCGACGAGGGCGTCGTGCTCGGCCTGGGCCTTGTCGAGCTGTGGCTGCGAGACGTAATGCCAGCGCACCGGATCGGCACCGCCGAAGGCTTCGTCGGGTCGTCGGACGAGGACTCGTGTCAGATCTTCGACCATGCTCTGGGAACCGAAAGTCTTCACTTCTGATCTCCTTCGTCGTCGAGACGGAGAGGGCTCGCGTGCAAGCTCGTGAAGCGCCGCAGGTGGACCTTGCCGGGGGCGAGGCCCCGCGGTTTGGTCACATCACCGGCGCGGGCCATGTGCACCGCCACCTTGCCGCCTCGTCGCGCCTTGGAGTAGCCGGCGGCGAGCGCCGCCGCAAAGCGCTTGGTCTCACGCGGCAGAGCTTCCAGGTTTTCCGGGTTGCGTACCACCACGTGCGAGCCCGACTCCCCCGCAACGTGGAACCAAAAGTCCCTGGGCGCCGCCAGCTTGAGTGACAGTACGTCGTTGTCGCGCGCGGCACGGCCAACCAGGATGATCATCCCGTCCGGGCTCTCCGCCACCCGCGCAATAGAACGCCCCTGCCAAAT
>JAOZUP010000074.1:9649-12755 GCA_029938595.1 Thermoanaerobaculales bacterium
GGATCGTCCACGACCCAGTAGTCGACCCGTAGACCGAGGGCGCGGCAGCGCGCGATGAAGCGTGGCTGGTCAAGCCGCACCGTCCCGTACTGGACCGGGATGTGGGCGGCGGTGCCTGTGACGTAACGCCGTGCTACCGCCGCTGGGAGGAAACGGATCAGGGCCACCTCGAGTTTCGACAACGTCGTGCGCCCGGGGTAGCCGAGTCCGCGAATCCGATGAACCACCCGGGTGCTGAAGCTGGCCAGGGTCACCCGGTCCTCGACGCCGTGGCGGGTGACAACCTCGAGCAGGGGAGGCACCGCGCTCGGGTCGTCCGGCTTGAGGTCGATGCTCATCGGCACGCCGGGGAAAGCCTCGAGCACTTCTTCGAGGGTCGGTACACAGTGGCGGTCGAGGTCACGGCAGTCGGTAGTCGTGACGTCCCATCGCCTGACCTGGTCGAGACCGAGAGCGCAGATCCGTTCGCTCACCCCGGCCAGCCGCTCGCCGTGGGGATCATGGGCCACAACGAAGTGGCCGTCGTTGGTGCGGTGGACGTCAAGCTCGAGAGCGTTGGCGCCGTCCGCAAGCGCCCGCTCGAAGGCCGCAAGGGTGTTCTCCGGCAGCAGTGCCGAAGCCCCGCGATGGCCATACAATCGCAGCTCATGTCCGGTTGGGTTCATCAGGCGACCATTAAAACACGATGCCAGACCAAATTAGGAGTTAGGAATTAGGAATTAGGAATTTCCACCCGGCCTCCCACGATTACTGCAGATGGGTGTGCGGCATTCCTAATTCAGAACATGTCGAGCTCAAGCTTGGCGGCCTCTGACATCATGTCGGGTTCCCACGGCGGGTCCCATGTGACCTCGGCCTTGGCCGAGGCGACGCCCTCGACCCTCGCCACCCTCTCCTCGACCTCCGGCGGTAGGCTCTCAGCCACCGGACACATCGGCGAGGTCAGGGTCATGAGCACGTGGACGTTGGCGTCGTCATCGACGTTGACCTCGTAGATCAGACCAAGCTCGTAAATATTCACCGGGATCTCGGGGTCGTAGATTCCCTGAAGGACGTTGATCACTTTGTCGCGAAGGGCGGTATTCATTGCCATTCAGATCCTCAATTAGGAGTTAGGAATTAGGAATTAGGAATGCCGCTCACCCATCCGCAGTGATCGTGGGAGGCTGGGTGGAAATTCCTAATTCCTAATTCCTAACTCCTAATTCATTCGGTCGTTACCGGTTCGTCGCCACTGTTTATGGCGGCGTTGAGCGTGTGCCAGGCGAGGGTGGCGCACTTGACCCGCACGGGGTACTCGCGGACGCCCTCGAAGACCTTCAGCTTGCCGAGCTCGACGCCCTGCTCGGCGGCGACCCCGGTGAGCATCTCGTGGAACTCCTCGAAGAGCTCCTTGGCCTCCTCTACCGTCTTGCCCTTGACCGATTCGGTCATGATTGAGGTCGAGGCGGTGCAGATGGCGCAGCCCTCGCCCTGGAAGCTGATCTCCTCTATGACGCCGTCCTCGATCTGCAGATACACCTTTACCGTATCCCCGCACAAAGGGTTGTGGCCGTCGGCGGAGCGAGTCGCGCAGTCCATGACGTAGCAGTTCCGCGGCCTCTTGTTGTGGTCGAGGATGACCTCCTGGTACAGCTCTCGCAAGTCCGACATCAGCCGAAGACCTCCCGTACTTTCTGCAGACCGGCCACCAGGGCGTCGATCTCGTGGGTCGTATTGTAAATTGCGAACGAGGCGCGCACGGTGGCCGACACGCCGTATCGGGCCATCACCGGCTGCGCACAGTGATGGCCGGCGCGAACCGCCACGCCCTCGGAGTCGAGGATGGTGCCGATGTCGTGTGGGTGGATGCCCTCCATGACAAAGCTGAGGGCCGACGCCCGGCGCCGCGCCGATCCCACCAGACGGACCCCGGGCACCGCCAGGACTGCGGCGGTGGCGTCGGCGAGCAATCGACCCTCGTGGTTGGCAATGGCGTCGATGCCGAACCCGTCCACGTAGTCAAGTGCGGCGGCGAGGCCGATGGCCCCCTCGATGTTGGGGGTGCCGGCCTCGAAACGGTGGGGCGGCTCGTTGAATGTGGTGCCCTCAAACGTCACCGACAGGATCATGTCGCCTCCACTCTGGTAGGGCGCCATCTCCAGGAGGTGCTCGCGCTTGCTGTAGAGGGCGCCGATGCCGGTCGGGCCGTAGACCTTGTGGGCCGAGAAGACGTAGAAGTCGCAGTCGAGATTGCGGACGTCGACCGCGAGGTGCGGTACTGCCTGCGCGCCGTCGACGATGACCGGTACGCCCTTCGCGTGGGCCGTCGCGATCATCTCGCGCACCGGGTTGACGGTGCCGAGGGCGTTGGAGACGTGGACCACGCCGACGATCTTCGTTCGCTCGGTGAGCAGACGTTCGTACTCGGAAAGGATGATGTCGCCGTCGTCGTCGATGGGAATGACCACGAGCTTTGCCCCGCGCTCCTCGCACAGGATCTGCCAGGGGACGATGTTGGAGTGGTGCTCCATGGCCGAGATGAGGACCTCATCGCCCGGCTCGAGCCGCGACCTCACAAAGCTCGAAGCCACCAGGTTGATGCCCTCGGTGGTCGAGCGCGTAAAGACGATCTCACGGCTGTCGTTCGCTCCGAGGTGATTCTTGACCGTTGTGCGCGCCTGCTCGTAGGCGACGGTTGCACGCTGCGACAGCCGGTGAACGCCTCGGTGGACGTTCGAGCAGTCGCGCTCGTAGAAGGTGCGCACCGCATCGATCACTGCCTGCGGCTTCTGGGTGGTGGCGGCGTTGTCGAGGTAGACCAATGGCTTGCCGTTCACCTCCTGGTGGAGGGCAGGAAAGTCGGCGCGGATGCGCTCGATATCGAGAGCAGCCGCGTCCGTGGCAGTTATGGTCTCAGGCGTCATGCGCTCTCCCCGTTGTCGTCCATGGCGGCCAGACGCAAGGCGGTAACAACCTCGAGGCGTTCACGAAGCTCGTCAACCGGCACCCGCTCGAGAACCTCGCCGGCAAATGCCAGGGTCAGCAGCCGGATCGCCCCGTCACGCGCGATGCCACGCGACCGCAAATAGAAAATTGCCTCCTCATCGAGCCGGCCGACGGTCGA
>JAOZUP010000422.1 GCA_029938595.1 Thermoanaerobaculales bacterium
AAGAAAATAATCAAGCTCGTGATATCCATGTTGCCTCCTCTGTCTCCTCCAGTAATTAATAATCGTGGGTCCGGGCCCCGTCGCTTACGCGCTGCTGCAGTCAACACCCCGGGTCCGGACCTGGCCAGTCCCGGACCACGAACCGGCATCCATCAATGCCAGTCTTTGTCGCCCCCCTCGTGACTATTGTCATCCTGGCTGGCCGCAAGGGCGGCGATCGCACCAACCACCAGCGCGGCACCGACGATCTTTTCAGCGTCATGATCCGAAGGATGCGAGCTGGTTTGACTACCCGAGTATCCCGAGTGCCTTGACCCCGGGTGTCCGAGCTGGAAGCGCCCACGGCAGCCGTTGCTCACCCAGACACCGCCACTGTCGTAGCCCCAGGTGCTGTTGTAGGTGCAATGTCCGCCCCTGCTGCCGTCGGAGCTGAGCTGCTGGTCGAGGCTGACCCCGCCGCGGGTGTCGGCGCGACAGTAGTTCCGCTGATAGCCTTTGGACTCGCAGACCAACGTGCCCGCTCCGCCACCGACACTGCCGCCGCCCCACGAACCGTCACCGCCCCACGATGTGTCACCGAGACGGAATTCGGCGCGGCAGCCGTTATCGACCCAGATGCCACCGTTGTCATAGCCCCAGGAGTCGTGGTAACGGCACGGGGAATTGCTCAGCTGGTTATCGAGCTTGACGCCGTTTCGGGTGTTGGCCCGACAGTAGTTACGGTCGTTTCCGTGCGATTCGCAGCGGACAGTGTTCCCGCCGCTTCCGGGCCAGCTCCCGGACGAGTTGTCGTTCCAACCCGAGTCGTGGACCTGGAACCGTGCCCGGCAGCCATTGCTGACCCAGATTCCCGTACGATCGTAGCCCCAACTTTCGTTGTAGATGCAACGCCCCCCCCTGCTCCCGCTCGTGCTGAGCTGCTGTTGCAGCCGAACGCCGCCGCGGGTGTCGACCCGGCACAGCTTGTAACGCCCGCCCTCTGACGAGCAGGTGACGGTGCTTTGTGCCATCAACGGCGACGCCGCGAGGGCGAGGCCCGCTACCGAAAGGAACGCAACCAAACGATGTGTGTGCCTGTTCATCGCGGCCCCCTCAATCGATTTTTGAGATCGCGGTATGGAAGAGCATTTCCGGGTTGTCCCTGCACACCGTGATCGAGTCGCGGGTGATCTTGACCATGGCCTCCATGGACACCGGACGGGCCTCGAAGTTCAGCCCCTGGAGCCCGCTGTGATAGCCGTGGGCCCACACCATCAGCATGGCGGCCAGGGCACGATCGGTTTCGTTGCCGGACATGGTGAGTGCCACGAACTCACCGCAGCTGAGGGTCTCCACGTTGATGCGGTGCTCGACCTCGCTCGAGGCGGTGGCGACGTCGATGATCGAGACCAGGTGGTCCTCGAAGGTCATTGGAGCCTCGGCCTCATCCTGAGCGATGGCGGTGCTCGGCATGGCAAGGCCCAGTCCACAGAAAAGAACGATCAACAGATACACGACACGGTTTCTCATCATCACACTCCTCCTTTTCAATCTCGTGCGTTACAGATCCGTCAAGATCCCCCGTTGGCTCACGATCCGGACATTCCCGGCTCGCGAGGTGTGAATATCAGCGTCATCGTCTGCTCACCGGTGGTGCCGGTCAGGACGAGATTCCCCGCCAAAAACTGGTACCGGGTGGTGTTTCCGAGCGTCGTCAGGTATCGATGCTCGAGCGCGCCGGCAGGATCGGGGCAGGCCATCTGGGTGCTCCCCATGGGACCGAATGCCACCTCGCCGGGAACGTCACCTGTCACCGCACCGAAGTAGCGATTGCAGCCGCCGCTGCCCGTCACCTTGTCTCCATCGAACATGAAGGTAATCTCCACACCCTCCGGCACCGGTTCGTTCATTCCGAACTCCCTCAGCACCCACTCCGGACCCTGGAGATCCGCCAGCGACAGGGGGCCCGTGACCTGTGAAGCGGTCATCGTCAGACCCTCAGGGCCGAGGCCCCATGTCTTGGTGGTCTTCTGGGTCGGACAGCATGCGGCGTCTTCCGGACCGGCTTCCACGAGCTCGAGCTCGATGGCATCGCCGACGAGAGAAGCACTCCTCACCTGCACCCGGTCACCGATCAGAATCGTGCCGAGGTTCTCGATTCCTCCATCACCGCGGCCCATGGCCGCCAGGTAATCGCGGGTTCCCGAGCCTCCTGAGTTCTCCCACAGCAGCACCACCGCCTCCTCGCGGCCGTCGCCGTCGAGATCGCCGGTGAGCAGGAAGTCCTCCACAAGCCCGGCGGCGGGAGCCGAGACGCCACCCTCGACAAAGGGCTCTCCCTCATAGCGCCCGTCAATCAGGGTGGCGGGATAGTCGAAGATGCCCTCGTATGTGGCGGAGCGGAGCTCATCGAGAGTGAGCGCAGTGACTGGAATCCTGACGCTCGTGCCATTCTCGGGCGCATCGCTCGGTCCACTTGGGGCGCACGCCACACCCACGCCGATCATGATCACCAGGACAACTCGCAACATCTCTTTCCCCCTATCGAAAGCGAACCCCCGGCTCGGACGACTCTCAACCCAAAGTCGGGTTTCCACGCGACGCAACCGTTTCCTTTGATCTGAAATTACGTCTCGAGACCGAAAAGGACCTCCACATGATCTTCTCTCTGCACATCGCACACAATCGCTGTGCGTAACGAATCCTGTTCCCTCTGTTACATGGGTTGTGTTCGGAGGCGAAAAAGGGGTTCGGACCCGCGTCGTGTACCAATCGACGCATCCCCCTCTCGATTACCAATGTGTGGCGGAAATCACCAAACCAACCCCTCAGAGAAATCCGACTGAAGCGCCGATATGGTAGCGAATCCTAATAGGGAATGCAAAAAGTTGCACGGTCTCTCAATGAAAGAGGAAGAAATACGCCCCGGCAACGAGATTGAGGCCAACATAGGCCAGCGGAAAAGCCCAGCGGGATGTCCGGTCGACACGGTCACCGAGGACCGCGCGCCCGGAGCGATCCAGGCGCCCAACCACTAGATTAATCACCACACTGGCGAACAGAACCAGGTAATTGAGAAATAGGAACGTGCCCATTAGGGTGAGGTAGGAGATCCTGGGGAGGATATGGCTCACCACCATCTGAAATGCCACGACCGCCAGGATTCCGATAAAAGAGATGTCCATCCGATCGCCGAGCGACTCACGGTCCATCCAGAAAACCGACCAGCTCAAGATCACCAGAATAGCGAGGGGAAATACAACGTCACGCAGCATCGAGCCGGACTGGCGCGCCATCTCTATCGTGACCACGAAAGCCGACAGCTCCCCATCCCGGCCATCGGCGTAGACCGGATCGTATTCGCGAATTGACGTGTTGAACGCCAGGAAATTCCACTGAGCCACCGTGACGCCTCGCTCCTGGGTACCTGACGTGCCTGGATCGGCCACCAGCAATACCTCGGAGCTGTCGAATCCCAAGACCTCAAACACGGCCTCGAAGGCCTGGCGATCAAAGGGGTACCTCCGGAGGTCCATCGGCATTTCGGCTATTCCGTTGACCTCCTCGACATAGGTCATCGAACCGTCAGGTTTGATGCGAAGCA
>JAOZUP010000075.1 GCA_029938595.1 Thermoanaerobaculales bacterium
GGCGGCAGCTCTTGACAAGACCGAGAAGCAGAAGGCGCCACCGACCAAAAAGGCGGCGACAAAGAAGAAGACAACGGCCAAGAAACCGGCGGAGAAGAAGGCGGCCCCAAAGAAGACGGCGGCGAAGAAGACGACTGCCAAGAAGCCAGCGACGAAAAAGGCAGCAGCAAAGAAAACTCCAGCAAAGAAGACTGCGACGAAGAAGCCTGCTGCGAAGAAGGCGGCGCCAAAGAAACCAGCGGCGAAAAAGCCTGCCCCAAAGAAGACCACGGCGAAAAAACCGGCGGCGAAGAAGTAGCCGACCGTCCCTACGTCTGGTTGGGTGGGGGGCGGCATGTATGCCGCCCCTACCTCGGTAACAACCCCCACCCTGGTGGAGTTGTCGACTTCGGAAGTACCGGCGGGCCGCGAATGAGTTTCCTCAGTTTCAATTCTCGGCCGACGGACCGGCGTTGTCGTGTTCCGATTCTGAGATATACCTCACAACGGTCCGTCGGCCGAGAATTGAAGCTAGACGAACTCGGGCTGCACGATCGGTCCCTTTTTGAGCAGGATCAGCCCCAGCATGAGGTTGCCGACGGCGTCGATCAGGAAACCGAGCGGGGCGAGGATGAAGGTGGCGAAGCAGATTCCCGCGGCGATGTTGAGGAAGGCGTAGGGCTTGAGAAGGCCGTTGAGGTCGTCCTGCAGCTCGAGCAGCTTGATGCCGAAGATCACCGACAGGATTCCCAGCGGGATACCAACGACCACGAGGGCGGCGATGAACGCGAGCAACACGGGTGTGGGAGCGCCGAGATAGGAAACGAACTTGCCGGAGAGGCCGATGGTGGTGATGGTGATCGCGCCGGCGATGATAATGATGATGAGAATGTCCGTTCTGTGGAACTCGTGGCGTTCGTTAAGGTACACCTTGAATCGGTAGAAGGCATAGATGATCAGCGCGGCCTGGGCTATGCCGAGCCCCACGTAAAGGATGGGGAACAGGGGGTGGAGGCCGTGGAGCTTTTTCGACACGATGTCGAGGACCAAACCCATCCCCATGAGTGGCAGAGTCATGATCGCGCCGGCGATCGCCATCCAACCTGCACGTGCGAATTCGTTATCGGACATTCAAACCTCCTAGACGTAGTCAGGTATGTTCTCGAGAAGATCGCCGGGTTGGCACTCCAACTCTCTGCAGATCGACTCCAGGGTGCTGAATCGAATCCCTTTCACCTTGCCGGTCTTGAGCAGTGACAGGTTGGTGATGGAAATCCCAATCCTCTCCGAGAGCTCGGTTAGCGACATCTTGCGCTGGACAAGCATCAGATCGAGATGAACTTCAATGGCCATGAAATCAATCTAGGGCGTGATTTAGTGTTTGTCAAGGAAAATTTTATGTTTTACATAAAAATTTTGTCGGATATCATAATGACGAAGAACAGGAATTTTGGCCAGGAAAGCCCAATTCAGTCCTCTATTTCAATACTCGGCCGAGGGATCGCCGCGTGCGACCTGCCGTTTTCGAAGGGTGATGCCGGCGATCCCACGGCCGAGAATTGAAAATGGAGGCGACGCCCGGATTCGAACCGGGGATCAGGGCTTTGCAGGCCCCTGCCTTAGCCACTTGGCCACGTCGCCGGGGAAGCCGATTTTATGGTACCCACTCATGGGGGTCAAGAAGCCGCCTGTGCCCGTTTGACCCAGTCCTTTTTTCCAATCAACCTGAAAATGAAAGCCCGGCCTCAGGCCGGGCGGATTTTCAGGTTGATTGGAGCGGGAGACGGGAATTGAACCCGCGACGTCAACCTTGGCAAGGTTGCACTCTACCGCTGAGTTACTCCCGCTCAGCACCCCGAAGTGGGAGCGACAATTTAACAATCACTTTGGACGGTGTCAACTCCCTTGTTAGCGATCAGCAATCAGCGATCAGCAATCAGTTGGGGCCAGCCTTCCGTCAGCGTGCTCCTCATGGGTGGGTGATGGGGTTGATAGCTGATAGCTGAAAGCTGATTGCTGACAGCTAACCGCTTTCGTGTTTTTCCTTCATCCCAGCCATCATCCACTTGCGGGCGAGGATGAGCGCCACCGGTGTAATCATCGCGATCATGGCGTAGATGAGCCACATCACCTCGGTGTTGGTCGGCAGGCCCGTCTCAGGCCTCGGGATGTACGTCGCTACGAAGTAGCCCGAGTAGAGACCGGTGACAAACTTGGTGAGGAACCACGGGAACTGGCCGATTCCCATGTAAAGACCGGTCTTGCCCGGCGGCGCGACCTCGGCGATCCACTGCAGGAACCGCGGCTGCCACATGGCCTCGCCGATCGACATCAGTAAGATGTAGGCGAGAAAGGGAACCAGGTACGGCCCGATCACCAGGAGGAAGGTGGGGAGCGCCATCACCAGCGTGCCGATGACCATCATCGTATAGACGTTGGCACGCGCCGTCAGCCCGGCGACCAGCGGTGCCAGGATGAAGATCAGGATTGGGTTGAGGTTCGAGAAGAACTCGAAGTAGTTGCTGACCACGGAGCCGCGGAATGCGCGGTCGAGGTAGTAGGGGAGGGTCAGCCAGTTGTGGGCGAACAGGGTCTGGACCGGGATCAGAATGAAGATGAAGAAGGTGAACCGAGCGTCGCGGAACGGGTGGTCCGGGCGCACCCTCAGAAACTCGTACACCGCGAATGAGACGAGAACGGCGGCGATGACGTAGGTAATGGGCGGTGCGATGGCAAGACGGCCGGCTGCTGTGGCGACCACGGCGCCGATCGAGACCGCCGCGAGGGAGGCGAGCACGATGAACCGAAGGTTGCTGCCCTGCGGTTTAACCGCGATGATTTCCTCAACCTCGTGGTCCTTGCTTTCATCTGTGCCATTTCCTTTTGCGAACTCCTCCGCCTCCCGCCGAACCCGTTCCACGGCCGCTGCATCGGTCGTGCGGGTGAGGATCACCAGGGTGATGAGTAGCGCCACGGCGCACAGCGCGGTGTAGGTCCAGAAGACTGCGTTGAGGCCGTTCGGAGGGAAGGTGTTCACGAAGCGGTGGCGTATGGCCGGCGACACGAAGCCGGAAAAGAACGCGCCCAGGTTCATGAGACCGTAGACGACCGCATAGCCCATCGCGGCCGTCTTGGGGCTCGTGTACCTCTTGACTCCTGCATAGGCTGCCGGCTGGTACAACCCGTACGCGATCAGCGTGATCAATAGCCCGACGATCATCGTGAAGAACATCGGCGAGCCCAACCCTTGTCCGAGCGAAATGGTTCCGGACAGGGCAATCAGTCCTCTGCCGACGATGAACATTCCAAAGGCGAGGGCGAGGGCCCTGGGGACGCCGATCTTGTCGCTGACGCCGCCCAAAAAGAGCATCGCGAAGGTGATTCCGGCCGTGAAGACCGAGTACACCCATCCCGCCTGAAGATCACTCAGACCAACATTTTCTGAGCAGTACTTGCCGAGGATTGTCAGGATCCCGAAGTAGACGAGTCCCTCGATGACGTATGGGATGTTGACGCCCCACAGGGCCTTTGGCGCCTTGACGAAGGCCACCAGAGTGGTTCCGAGTTCGTTGAAGGCCTCCGATACGATCTGGCTGGCGGTCTTGGTCTCTGTGGTCTGTGCCGCTTCACTCATGTGGCGCTCTCCTCCCAGGCTATTGTTCGAAGGCCATCCGTGATTCTACACTGCCGTCAAAGGCAAACGTCTCCTCGAACCACGGCACCGTCCAGAAGCGCCGCTCCTCCTTCTTCGGTACCGACGACGGCGTCCCCTTCCACCACCACCCCGGCGCCGAAGGAGATATCGCCCTCGACCACCAGGCTCGAGCAGCGGCGGAGAGACGGCGGGCCCGCGGGGAAGCGGCGGTCGAATTCGTCGATCAGCTTGTAGAACCGCTCGTCCAGCCGAATCACCGGCGGTGTGAGACGGTCGGGATGGAGCACGACGCGCGAGTCGTCGGTGAGCTCATACGCGTCCGACCGAACCGCGAGAAGGTCATTGGTGTTCTTGACCGGCGAGAAACGGCGCCGGGGAACCCGGATCGCGGCGGCTCGTGGGAACAGTGAAATAGCGGTTCCCATTGCGGTCTCGAGCTGAAAGACCGGCGGCGACGAGGGGTCGCGCGGATCGAGGGTCTTGTGGTTGACGATGGTGGGCAGGGGCAAGAACCCATGGTGTGCGGTGAGCAGCTCCGCCAGCGCGGGGAGGTGCAGCCACACGTTGTTGGTGTTGAAGTAGCGGTAGCGGCTCACGTCCTGGAAGGCGGCCTCGGCCTCGGGTGGGCACTGCGCCGACTCGCGTAGGGAGAGACGACCGTTGCGCAAACGGCAGAGATGGCCGCCCTTGCGGTCGGCCGCCGTCCGGTCGGCCGCCTCGAGCAGAAAATCAACCCGTTGCGCAACCATGAAACCGAGGATCGCCGGCTCGAGCACCGCGCCCAGGTTGTCGGCGTTCGAGACGAATGCGTACTCGATGCCGGCCTCGAGCAACCGGTCAAGGAGGCCGGAGGCGGCGATTGCTGTGAAGAGATCACCGTGGCCGGGTGGGCACCACTCGAGCTCCGGGTCGTCCGCGAAAACCGCCGGAACCATCCCTTGGGAGAGGATCTTCGGCACCTTGTTTTGGAGGAATCCGAGCCCCACGTCTTCACTCACGAGGTCGGGGTAGTCGGCGAGGGCCCTCTCCGAGTCTTCTTCGGTGCGAAAGCTATTCATCAAAAGGAGAGGGATCCTTGCTCCGATCCGTTCTCGCAGGGTGAGCACCTGGCGGGCAATGAGATCGAGGAAATTCAGCCGGCCGCGCACCGGGAGGAGGGATTTGGCGCGGTTGAGGCCCATCGAGGTTCCGAGACCGCCGTTGAGCTTGATCACCACCACCGTGTCGAGCCGGGCCGTGCCGGTCTCCCGATGCGCCTCGAGGTCGTCGGCATCGGACAGATCCGATACGGGACGGATCTCGTCTTCGGCGATGGTCCCGCGGTCGCCACCAAGAAGACGCCGGACGTGCATCGCGAATGAGGCGATGGCTGGATCGGACAGCCCTTTCGCACGCATCAGGTCGACAAAGGGTTGGAGGGACCCGGGTTTGGGGTCTGCGGACGACACGATCATCTCCTCTGTCATAATAGTAGCGTGAGAGTTCGTTGCATGGTGCTCGCGGGCATTCTGGTCCTGCCGATCGCGGTCCCGGCCGCGGCCAACGGCGCTGCCGAAGTTGCCAAGGGAGGCTCTGTATCGCTCGATCGCAATGAGCTGCGACAACTCATCAACCAGGTCAGCCTCGAGTACGGGGTGGATCCCAAGCTCGTTGATGCCCTGGTGCGGGTGGAATCGGGCTATGACCCCAGGGCGGTCAGCCGGAAAGGCGCCATGGGATTGATGCAGCTGATGCCCGACACGGCCGATCGCCTCGAGGTAGAGGATCCGTTCGATCCTGAAGACAATGTGCGCGGTGGGGTGAAGGAGTTCTCGCGGTTGGTGGACCGCTATGCCGGCAACCTCCAGCTCGCGCTCGCCGCCTACAACGCCGGTGAGGGGGCGGTTGCCCGCTACCGCGGCGTCCCGCCCTACAACGAGACCCGGAACTATGTATCCCGGATCCTGACCCTTTACACCGGGAGGCCGTTTCGGGTGGCCGGCACATACCGGGCAAAGCCGGTTCGCATGGTGCGCGACCGAAACGGGAACACGGTCATCACGAACGTGTCATCGACGTCGACGACTGTCACGGCGTCGATCCGCGCATCGACTCTTGGCGGTGACGGACCGCTTCGCGGCGGATTCGGGAGCTCGAATTAGGCCAGTCAAGATCGCCGCGAATACCGTACAATCGAATCATACCGAGGACGAATCAAGGGGGCGGTTCAAGGTGGGCGTGCAGCCATGAAGGTCGATCGGTCAATTAACCCCGGATGGGCCGTCCCAGTCGTAGCCCGCATATCTCACCGGGTTCCTGCTACGGCCGCCGATGCACCACACCCAGCTGGGTTTTCTCGCTTCGGGGTGCTCGACGTACTGTCAAGTACGACTCCGCGCCCCTTAGGTCGAAAACCCAGCTGGGCACGGCGCCTCGCCGCCCTCGCGACGAAACCCGGTCAGATATGCGGCCTAGCGGCGATTGCGCTCTGCACTTGCGGTTGCTCATCGATCGTCTCGTCGGCCACCGGCAATCTCGCCGACAGCCTGACGACCGCGGTCCTCGAGCAGAACGACCCGGAGACGGTGCGCCAGGGGGCTCCGACCTACCTGCTCCTGATCGATGGCCTGATCGCCGACAGTCCCGAAAACGTCGATCTGCTTCTGGCAGGGGCGGGCCTCTATTCGAGCTACGCCAGCGCCTTCGTCGACGACCCCGAGCGGGCATCGAGGCTTGCCGAAAAGGGGAGGGATTACGGCTGGCGGGCGCTGTGCCAGAGAGACAAACGGGCCTGCGGCAGCTGGTCCGCGCCATACGACGACTTCGAACGGATAATCAACGACATGGGGATCAAGCGAGTGCCGGTGCTTTACGGAAGCGGCGCCGCGTGGGCGACCTGGATCCAGAAAAACACAGACGACTGGAAGGCCATTGCGGACAAGGCGCGAGTGGACGCCATGATGCAGCGGGTGGTGGCCCTCGACGAGACCTATGAAGGTGGCGCGGCGTATCTCTACCTGGGAATTCTCGCCACCCTTTTGCCCGAGGCCATGGGTGGTCAGCCGGAGAAGGGCAGGGCTGATTTCGAACGTGTGATCGAGCTTTCGGATGGGCGAAATCTGATGGCCAAGGTGCTGCTCGCCCGGAATTATGCACGTCTGGTCTTTGACCGGAAGCTCCACGATCGTCTGTGTCGCGAGGTCATCGATGCCGATCCTGTGGCTCCCGGCTTGACGCTCGTCAACACAGTCGCCCAGGGTGAAGCGGCGGCGTTGCTCGAGACCTCAGAAGACTACTTTGGAGATTGATGAATGTCGAAATCTAGACTCCTCCTCACCCTTCTCATCGCGCTGCTGATTGCTCCGGCGGCGGGCGCGCAGGGTCTGCGCCTGAAGATCGCCAGTATGGCTCCGGACGGGACCCTCTGGATGAAGGAGCTGAATAAAGCCGGCGACGAGATCGAGGAAAGAACCGATGGCCGCGTCAGCTTCCGTTTCTATCCCGGCGGGACGATGGGTACCGACTCGGCCGTGCTCCGCAAGATCCGCATTGGACAGCTTCACGGCGGCGTCGTTCTTGCCGGGGGTTTGGCCGACATCGAACCGGATTTGGAGATCTACAGCCTGCCGCTGCTCTTCCGCTCCAACGGGGAGGTGGACTATGTCCGCGAGCGGATGGACCAGATCCTGATCGACAGGCTCGAAAAAAAAGGCTTCGTGGCCTTCGGTTTCACCGAAACCGGGTTCACCTACCTGATGTCCGCCAAGCCTACGCGGACCTTCGACGATCTCAAAGGCCGCAAGGCCTGGATGATGCAAGACGACCCGGTCTCTCTCGCCATCGTCGAGGCGGCCGGATTGTCACCGGTGCCACTGCCCATCTCGGATGTTCTCACGGGTCTGCAGACGGGGCTCATCGACACTGTCGCGGTGCCACCCGTCGGCGCCATCGCGCTGCAGTGGTTCACCAAGGCCAAGTACCTGACCGACCTTCCGATCACATATGTTTGCGGCACGACAGTCATAAGCGCGAAGGCATTCAATCGAATGAGTGCCGGAGACCAGGAGATCGTCCACGAGGTGATGGGCCGGGCGAATAGGACTTTGGACGAGACAAGCCGCAACGACAACGAGGAAGCGCGAGAGGCGCTCGCCGACCAGGGTGTGGAGTTCGTCGACCCGACGATGGAGACGCGGGCAAAGTGGGAGGAAATCGCAGCCGCAGCAACTGAAAAGCTGATTGCGCAACAGGACTACGACCCGGCGACCGTGGCGATGGTTGAAAGTCTCGTGAAGGCCTACCGGGCTCAGCAGTCGGCTGACACCACCGGCGACTGAGAATGGATCGGACCGATCAGTCCGTCGTGAGTCGTCTCCTGAGAGCGACGGCGCTCGTCGAGGATGCTGTCCTGGTGCTGATCCTGGCTGCCATGGTACTTCTCGCCACCACCCAGATCATCCTCCGCAACGTCTTCGACGACGCCATTCTGTGGGCGGGCCCGATGCTTCGGGTCGGCGTGCTGTGGGTCGGCATGATCGGTGCGATGGTGGCCACGCGGAGCGACAAGCAGATTTCGATCGATGCCGTGTCCCAATTCCTGCCGACGCGGTGGAAGGCCCGAGTACGGGTCCTCACCGATCTCTTCACAGCGATTGTTGCAGCGGTGGTCGCGTGGAGCGCCTTCCGCCTCGTGCTCGACGATCGGGCCGCCGGAGTGACGGCGATCGCCTTCGTACCTTTGTGGGTCTGCGAGGCAATCTTGCCGGTGGCCTTCGGCGTTATTGCCATTCGGTACTCCCTCTTCGCGATCAGGCATTTGAGGACGAGTATCGTTGGGGAGGACGAGTCGTGATCCTCGTGGGGATCGCACTGATTCTGCTCGCGATCCTCGGAGCGCCGCTGTTTGCCATCATCGCGGCCGGTGCGCTCATCGGCTTTGCGGGCTCGGATATCGACCTCATGGTCGTGCCGATGGAGATATTCAGGGTCTCCGAGATCCCGGTCCTGATCGCCATTCCGCTGTTCACGTTTGCCGGCTACCTGCTCGGCGAAAGCCAGGCTCCGCGCCGTCTGGTCAGGGTAACCAACGTTCTGCTGGGGTGGATGCCGGGCGGGCTCGCCGTGGTCGCACTCTTTGTCTGCGCCTTGTTCACCGCTTTCACCGGTGCGTCGGGGGTGACCATCATCGCCATGGGCGCCCTGCTTTATCCGGCGATGGCCACAGCGGGATATCGTGACCGGTTCAACCTCGGCCTGATCACCACCTCCGGTAGTCTCGGGCTGCTCTTTGCACCCTCGCTGCCCCTGATCCTTTACGGCATTATCGCCCAACAGTCGGTGGATGATCTGTTTGTCGCCGGCATCCTGCCCGGCCTGCTGATGCTCCTGCTGCTCTCGATTTACTGCATGCGCGAAGGCGGTTTCGTGCGCGCCCGTGTGACTCGGCAGCCGTTCGATCGGCGCGAAGCACTGGTGGCGCTGCGTGAGTCAATTTGGGAGATCCCGCTCCCGGTCATCGTCTTGGGTGGGGTCTACAGCGGTTTCTTCGCGGTTTCCGAAGCGGCGGCCGTGACCGTCGTCTACGTCTTCATTGTCGAGGTGCTCATCTATCGGGATATCCCGCTTCGGCAATTGCCGGCAGTGATGCGGGACTCTATGATTCTCGTCGGCGGGATCCTGATCATCCTGGGTGTTTCCCTTGCGTCGACGAACTACATGATTGACCAGCAGGTGCCCATGAGGCTCTTCGAGTGGGTCACCGCTCACATCTCGTCCAAGCTGGGCTTTCTGATCCTGCTCAATCTCTTCCTTCTCCTGCTCGGGATGATGCTCGACATTTTTTCGGCGCTGGTTATCGTGGTGCCTCTGATTCTACCCATCGCGGCAGGCTATGGGATCGACCCGATCCACCTCGGAATGATCTTCCTCGCCAACATGCAGATCGGTTACTGCACGCCACCCGTAGGCATGAACCTCTTCATTGCCAGCTACCGTTTCGACAAACCGATCGTCCTTCTCTACCGGGCGACGCTGCCGTTTTTGGCGATCCTCCTGCTGACCGTGCTGATCATTACCTACTGGCCCTGGCTGTCCCTGGTCCTCGTCCGATAACGCGAAAAACCAAAGTTGTTAGCAGTTAGCTAACAGCTCTCTAGACATGCGATCGGCGAGAAGAGCGCGTTACCTGTTGTTGCCGAGATCGACCTGACGCTGAATATGCGTGACTAGCCGCTCCTCACAGCCATCGGCGAAGGAGTTGAAGCGGGCTCCCATTCCATCGACGCCCTCACGCATGGGATTGGTTTGGCGGACGACCTCGGCCGAGCCTTCGACCAACCCACCACCGGGAAGCCGAAAAAGAAAGTCGAATGCTTGTCCGGGGTCGAGCTGGTCGGAACCCTGCAACAGCGCGCCGGAAATCGACACGTTGACAGTCTGAAATATTGCTTGATCCGCCGTGCTCTGAACCTCGACTTCGGCGTGCATGAGGACCCGCATGAAAACCCTGGGGGCGATTTCGAGTAGGTCGCCGATCGACTGCCACAACCTGGCATCGCTCCAGTCCGTGCAGATAGCGCGGTTGGCGCCGAGGTCGACGTGGGCCTGGGCATCGTCGAGGAGAGCAGGGTCGGCCAGCAGCAGAAGCCCGGCGCCGTGGCAGGCCGAGCCTTCGTTGCGAATGGTATCGACGAGATCATCCAGCGGCACGGGGTCCATCGGGTAGCCGATGATGACCAACTCAAAGGAGGTACTCAGAACCAGATCGAGGACGAACGGAGATGGGTCTACCGAGTGAACGCTGAACTCGGCCCGCCGCAACATCGGCGCGACGCGCTCAAGTCCTGCGTCCTTGGCGCCGACTATCAATACATGCTGCCGAGAATCGGTCATGAATTAATCATACTCCTAAATCCCGTCAAGACAGACAATATGCTAGGATTCGTCGGTCTTGGACGGTGGTGGCAACCGCCGATCCGACCCTTTCGCATGGTCTTCTTGTCGGGTTTTTGACGAGGACGGCGAAGGGTAGCCAGATGGTGGAGATTGATGGACAGCAACCCTGATATGAGCCTGACCGGAAACGGACGTCCGCGTCCGAGGGTCAGTGGCGTGATCACCTCGTTCAACGAGGAACACAACATCGGTGACTGTATCGAGTCCCTCGAGTGGTGCGATGAGATCATTGTGGTTGACAGCTTTTCAACCGACCGAACGCCGGAAATTGCGCAAGAGTACGACAAGGTGCGCTTTTTTCAACGTAACTACTTTGGTGCCGGCGCGCAGAAGAACTGGGCGATGCGGCACGTAGGGTGCGACTGGATCTTTCTGCTCGACTCGGACGAGCGGTGCACGCCGGACCTGCAGCAGGAGGTGGAAACACTGCTGGCAGATGGGCCGGAACACGATGCCTTTATGATGAACCGTGATGTCTACCTGCTCGGGAAGCGGATCAGGTACTCAGGGTGGCAGCACGACCGCGTCGCTCGGCTCTTTCGGAAAGGCGCGGCCTATTACGAGAATCGTCGGGTCCACTCGGTTCTTCACACAACGGGTGAAACCCCCATCCTCGACCATCCGATCGAGCACCACATGGTGGATCGAAGCTTCGATGAGTACGCCTTTCGGTTGGCGAAATACGGTTACTGGAACGCGGCACAGTGCTGGCGGGACGGTGATCGAACCAGCGCGATCGAGGTGTTGGCGCGCCCGGTCTGGAGATTTTTCCGAACCTACATTCTCCAACTGGGGATTCTTGATGGCTCGATCGGGATCGTCTTCTGTCTTCTCCAGTCGTACAGCACCTATATGAAGTTTGCAATCCTCTGGGGATGGCAGACCAATGACGCCCGGGGAATCCCGCCGGGCCTACCAGAGTTCGACGAGGACGAGAACACCTGGGAGGGTCTGCATGAGCTCGAAGAGCAGGGCGAGAAATGAGTTGAGAGTAGAGAATGAGCAACACCAGACCACGACGGCCCTCAACTAAAAACTAAAAACCCTCAACTCTCAACTCACTCCCGCTCGAGGACTGTCGGTCATCGAGTTGCTCCGCTGATATGAAGCCGGCGAACAACGCGAACATCACGAGCGTCACCTGTTTGTGGAAGTACGGCTCACCGAGGAAGCCGAGCAGATACACCGCAGCAAGGACGATGGCGTAGGCATCAGTCTTCCGGTTGGGGTAGGGCCCGCGAAGCAGCTCCCAGAAGATCCAGGCGAAAGCCACCAGTCCAGCCATACCGAGCTCCGTGGCGATTTGAAGGTATTGGTTGTGAAAATGGCGGTACCAATAGACTGCCGGTTTGAGCTCGGGGAGATCGGTGTCAAGGATCTGCTGGAGGGCAGAAATATTTCCGCCGACCCCGGTGCCGAGGATTGGATGTTGACGGAAGATCTCCCGGGAAACCACTATCGCCGCCACTCGTCCGCCGAGATTACTGTCGTATCGTTGATCGACCAACGTCGCTCGCAGCTCATTTCTGCTTTCGATGACCCGCGACCGGAAGCCGGGCGAAAGAGCCAAGACCAGCAGTAACGCGGCGAGAAGGGCGGCGACAACGCCGGTGACCAGGCGCCACGACTGCCCGCGAGCCCAATGGGTCACCAAAATGAGGAGTCCGCCGATGAAAGCCAGATGACCGCCGCGTCCTATGTTGATTGCGAGGCCAAAGGTCACGAGGAGGAAGAAGCCCGTCCACAAAAGCCGCCGACTCGGGACCATGGTTTCGTAGAGGACGCGGGTCAGAATCAGAAGAGCCGCCATCGCCAACACCAGGCTGTAGTCGAGATGGGCCATTGCGGGCGAGGGGTTGCCAGGGTGCGCGCCTCCGATCCTCAGAAGCCCTGCAAACACCGCAAGGGACAGGAACACCGATGCTGCGGCCGCGATTTGAAAAACGATGAGGGCAATGTGCCGATACCTCGATCGCATCGCGGTAGCAGCTACCGGGATGAGCAACAGGTAGCGGTACTTTGCAACGTATCTGAGCCCTTCCGCCGGGTCATCCGACCATAGCAACGACAGAAGATTGAGGGCCAGAAACGTGAGTACCGCGAGGGTCAGCCGGTGATGCCGCAGCCGGGCGACGCGCCGCGGCAATCCGCGTGCGAAGAGCCACAG
>JAOZUP010000076.1 GCA_029938595.1 Thermoanaerobaculales bacterium
CATCTCCTACTCCATACCGGTTTTAACCGGCGCTATCGGGCGTCAGCCCCAGGAACACGGAACGAAAAATCCTCAAGCCGCGAAGCGGCGACAGACGACCGGAAGATGATGGCTGCGGCTGGTGCCGCAGCCGCAATCTGTCGCCCCCTTTCGGGGGCTTCTGGGTGTTGTGATACGCGGTACCTGGGGCTGACGCCCCAGGCTATGAATCTATCGCGCCTTCGGCGCTCGACCATATTCTCGATTCTCGTGCCCGGCTCCCGGAAATCTCCCGAGACTCATTCTGGTTGGTCGAACCCGCCTCGGCTCGTGAAGCGCTGATAGCTCCTAAAGTAACTTCACGGAGTTATTTCCTCGGTGTCTCCCGGGGAATCGCGGGTGGGGCACTGATGACCGATCACTGGTCACTTGCTGAGCCTCGCAACACGCGCCGAACGACCTCTGCTTTCTCCGAATCGGCCTCGATCGCGTCCCAGTTCCAGAAGACGACACCGGCCGACGGCGGCGCCAGCGCCGCCCGCAGGCACGCCTCGAATTCCGCTGCCGCAAAGCTCTCCCCCTCGCGGTAGGCGCTCGCGACCTGGATGCTCGGCAGCACCGGGCATGCCGCCTGCCGTGCCGTATCGCCGACCACCGACGCGATCCATTCGGGCGGGCGGTGGAGCATGAAGGAGTAGGCCATCGGCGACAGGTAATCGGCGAGCTCTCCGAGGGCGGCCCGCTCCTGGCCGGCGATGCGGGTGATGGCGCCGTCGTAGTCGGTCGTACGCCACGGCACAACGTGGATGTTGATCAGGATGTTGGGCTCGATCCCGCGCACCGCCGACACGATCTCCTCGACCATCGAGGTGATGGTGCGGCACTTGAAGCGGATCCATTCCTCGCCGGCGTTGGCCGCGATCCAGGCGGCCGCACGCTGCGGCTGAGGCGGGATCGAAAGGGTCGGCACTCCCGAAAAGACCGAGAAGCCTTGCAGGCAGTGGGAGCAGTAGCAGGCATCCGGGAGGGTGGCGGGATCGCGATCCGGCGCCACCATCTCCCAGAAAACAAAGTCACGGATGAAGTCGATGCTGAGGCCGTCGGGCTGGAGCCGGCGCACGATCTCCCGCGCCTCCTCGACCCGCCGGGCCCGGAAATCGGCGCGCGAGGGACAGGCAAACTCGACCCAATCCTCCTTCGCCCTCGCACCTTCAGCGGTGACCGCCCACAGGTCCGGATCCTCGGCCAGCTCCTCCGGCGCGAAGAAGACCGGGAAGATAACGAAGAGACCCGTGCCCGTCTCCTTGGCCAGCGCCCGGAACCCCTCCCTCGAGGAGAGCTCCTCACCGGCAAAGACAGTGTCGACCCCGAGCTCCCGCCAGTCGGCGAAGAGCTCCCGAAGGTCACGCTCGGTGTCGTAGATCTTGACCCCAACGATGGGCCTGTCCTTTTCGATCTCAGGTGCGGGCGCGGCCTGGCAGCCGAGCGCCGCCGCTGCGAGTGCCGCCCCGAGCGCAACCTTGATCATCGCGAGCCTTCGCCCGCCTGCGGAGGGAAGAGCTCGAGGACCGTGAAGTCCACCCAGTAGAGCCCTTCGGTGTTGGGCACCCGATCGAGGATCGCGCGGCCGATGTCGCCGGGTGGGTCGTCGAGCTTGGACCACCACGGCTTGTCGGAGATGTAGCCGTACTGGAAAGCCACAGGGGCCGGGGCAAAGGCGCGTCCCCACTCGGCAAACTCGTCCACCATCGCTTCGAGCGACGGCAGGATCTGGCTGTCGTCAATGAAGAGCAGACCCTCACGAGCGGTCGGCGGCATCTTGCCGATCTCCCAGTGTTTGAGGAAGAGGCGGTAGTCGGGGTCGTGCTCTCGCGCCGCCGCGAGCCAGGCCTTCGCCTCAACGTCGGTGACCGCCCTGCCCTCCGGCTGCTCGGTCGACTCGAACCACTCCACGTCGACGCCAATGCCCACCACCGACGGGTGGTGGGAGTATCGGTCGAGAACGATGTGGATCAGCGCCTCCACCGGCGCGTGGCCCGGCTCCACCTGTAGCCACACCCGGAAGCCGGCCTCGTCGAAGAGATCGAGGGCAGCCTCGTTCTCATCCGTTTCGGAACCCACGATCAACGGATGGTCGCCATCGACCGGAAAGTTGAGGAGGGTGCCGTCGCCTTTCAGCCGACCGACAATCCACACCGTCTCGCCGACCGCACCGGGAAAACGCGCCGCCATTTCCTGTCCGACCCGTAACCAGTACGCCGGCCCCGGGTCCCAGTCCGGCCCGTAAGCCGAGTAGCGGAAGCCCGCGCCGAGAGGTCTTTCACCGGTCTCCACGGCGGCGTCCTTCCCGGTGGCACAGCCCGCAACAACAACGATCAGGACCAGACTCAACCCACGTACAATTGACTTCAGCTTCATCCTTGCCTCCACCAGATCAACTCGTTAACGATCACCAATTGCGTCGATAAACAGCGCCGCCGCTCCGAGTACGGCGGCGTTTTCCAGCGTGCTCGGTGCCATCACCAGCCGCTCGACGACATGCGGGTAGGCGAACCGCTCAAGCCCCCGGCACAGACCGGTCTCGAAGAGATCGAAGGCGGCGCTGATCGAGCCGCCGAAAATCACCGCCTGCGGATCGTAGGCGTAGAGCGCGATCATCACCGCTTCCGAGAGCTCGGATCCGTAACGCTCAAAGACCTCGAGGGACTCGGCTTCCCCCGTACGCGCCTGCCGGTAGACCTCGTCCCCGGCCGCACCACACTCCCTCTGGAAGAACTGGCCGGAGCAGTAGTCCTCGAGGGTCAGCCCCTTGTGGGCCATCATCCCGATCTCGCCGGCACCGCAGTTGGCGCCACTGTAGAGCCGGCCCTCGATGATCACCCCGGTGCCGAGACCGGTGCCGAGGGTCATGCCGACCAGATTGCGGAAACCCAGCCCTTTACCGAAGACATGCTCGCCGACGGCGAAGGCGTTGGCGTCATTGTTGACGGCGGCGGGAACCCCGAAGCGATCCTCGAGCGCTGCCTTGAGATGGACCTCCTTCCAGGAGGGAATGTTCTCGACGTCAAAGACGATTCCCTCGGCCACGTCGACGACCGACGGCACGCCACAACCGATGCCCACCACCGAGGGGTCGAAGACCTCGGTGATGGTGTCAACGATCGAAGCCAGTACGACATCGGCCGCCTCCTCGGACGGCACGTCGCTGCGCGCCATCCGCCGTACCTCGCCGCCGGCAACCGCGCCAACCGACACCTTGGTGCCGCCGAGGTCGACACCGATGATGGTCTCGCCGGCCATCTCGTCAGCGGGCCTTGCGGCCGGTCAGCGAGCGCCAGAGTTCCGCCGGGCTGACGATGGCGTTGTCGATCAGCGGCTTGGCCCAGAAGCCGATCGAGAGTATGTATCCCATGCTCACGAAGAGAACGGTCATGCCGACCCGGAGGCCGAAGTGGTCTCCCAACAAGCCCACCAGCGCCGACACTACCGCGCCGCCGACGATGCCGGTGCACAGGATCCCGGAGAACGAGCCGTGGTGCTCGGCGACCGAGTTCAACGCCAGCGAGAAGATCACCGACCACATCACCGACAGGAAGAACCCAACCATCATGAAGGCGATGTAGGAGACGCCGGTCGAACCGAAGAGGGCGACGCCGAGGCTGATCATTGCCGCGGCCGAGAACCAGACGAGTACCTTGCGCGCGTCGATGAGCTTGAGGAGCACCAGCCCCAGCAGGCAGCCGGCGGTGAGCAATCCCCAGAAGTACGACACCACGCGGGCGCCCTCGACCTGGGGATCGAGCCCGTGGTAGGTCTCCAGAAAGCGCGACACCCAGTTGGCGACCCCCTGCTCGGTTCCGACATAGGCGAAGATGCCGAAGAAGAAGAGCCACACGTAGCGGTCCTTGAGAAGCTCGCGGTAGGACGAAGCGGCACCGGCCTTTTCGTCCTCCTTGAGCTCGACCTTTGGCAGGCGGACGACAAAGAGGACCAGGATCATCGCCAGGGTGACCACGGTGAAGACCCAGTAGAGCGACACCCACGGCAGATCCGACGGCACCAGCCGCGCCAGCAAACCGAGCACGCCTCCGCCGGCGGTCTCGTCGCCGTGGAGGTTGGTCACCAGGTACGAGTAGACGTGGGGGCTCAAGAACGAGGCCGAACCGAAGACCAGCTGCGCCGCCACCGAGTAAAAGGCGAAGTTCTCCTCGCCGCCGGCCACCCGCAGGAGCGGATTGATGGCGACCTGGAGCATCGTCATGCCGACGCCGATCATGAAGAGCGATATCAGGGCCACCGTGAAGGTCGGGATCGACGCGAAGAGGAAGGAGCCGGCGAATGCGAGCACGAATGCTGCAATCAATATCGGCTTCTGCCCGAAACGGTCGAGCAGGAACCCGGCCGGGATCGACATCACGCCGTAGGCGACAAAGAAGCTGAAGGGAAGGAAGCCGGCCAGGGTGAGGCTGAGGCTGAATCCCTTGATGATGTCCGGCACCAGCGGTCCAAGGATGTTCGTAATGAACGAGATCACGAAGAAGATCAGAAAGACCAGAAGGACGATTCCCATGCTGCGTTTCATATAACAAGTCCTTTCAACGTCACCACGGTGTTGCATCCGTACCCGTACCCGATCGCCAGATTCGGCATCCCCAACCCGCCCTATCGGGATCGGGAACGGAGACGGGTACGGGATTCATCATTTGGCCAGATTCAGCTCCCGAGCAGCCACGTTCCACCCCTGAAGCACAAGCGTCGCGCCAATAACATTGCCCGTAGTCGGAAGGAGCGCGGTCAGCTCGCGGCTCTCACCGGGGAGGATCGAAACGTAGTTGTCATTCCACAGGACCGGCAGGATCGAGCGGCCCCCGGCATCGACGATCCTGAGCTCGACAAAGAAGGCGAGGGCGTCGGAGGGGTTCGAAAGCAGCACCGTGACCTCAGCTCCTTTTTCACCAGGCAACACGTCGGTCGATGCCTCGAGCACGACCTCGGGGAGATCATCCAGGGCCGCAAAGTCGGCAAACCCCTTTGTCGGAGTGACGAACCACTGGTTGTTCTCGTAGTCCAGGACGTCAGGCCGGGTCGACAACCAGTAGAAATTGCGGGCTACCTCGGCATCCGAGGCGTCGTGCAACACCAAATCGAGGAACCACACCGGGGTCGGTGACTCCAGATCGGCAAGCGGCACCAGTGGTTGTGCTTCTGCCGGCGGCAGGTCGAGGTCGAAGCTCCGGCTGAAGATCTCGTTCGCATCAAGATCGAAGGCGCGGACAACGGCCGTCAGTCCACCTTCGGCGAAGCGCGAGTCGTTGACCGCGTACACCATTTGATTGTCATAGTTGTACGCGAGACTCAAAGGCTGGCTTGCCGCGCGGGTTCCGTAGAAGGCACCGTTGGGCATCAGGTACCAGTCGTAGAGTTGCCAGTAGGTCTCGGGCCACGCCGAGTTGAGCATCCACTGGATGAGGCCGGTGGTCAGCGGCCGGTTGACGGCGAAGCTTTCGAACATCGGGCGGATGGCCTCGTAGTTCGCCGCCTGCGCCTTGAGGAGGAACTCCTCCACCGAGTCCGACGCGCCGTAGCGCCGGTCGAGGGCCTCGACGTAGCGGTCCATGTCGTTGAACTCGTTGCGCCCGCAGTGGTAATCCCAGACTTCGTCGATCGGCCACAGGTGCTCCGGCGGAATCATTCGCTCTACGCTCTCCAGCGGCGGCGGCTGCGGCCCCGGTCCGGTCTCGGTATTGAAACCGTAGGCGCCCCCGTTTTCGGTGTCCGAGTACCAGTAGACCGGCGGCACCCAGTCGTAGGGCCCGTTCATCTTGACCCCACTCGGACCGCTGACCTCGGACTCCAACCAACCGCAGGAGACAAGGGGCGGCCGCGTTGGGTCGACCTCCGCCAGCACCGTCTCATACCGCCGTTCGAGGTCCGGGTGGGGCAGGAGATCGCTGGCCAGCACCCAGGTGAAGATGCTCGGGTGGTTGCGCAGGTAACGTATCTGGTCGGCAAGCGAGGCCGCTACCAGATCCATTTCCTCGGTTTCCAGCACGCCGCCGTAATCCTCGCTCACCGGTTTGCCGACATACTCCTCCCACTCCCACTGGCAGCTCCAGCCAGGCATGACGAGGATGCCTTCGCGGTCGGCCGCGTCGTACAGGTAGTGGCTCGAACCCCAGAATCCCTCGAGTCGGATCGTGTTGAGGTGCATCTGCTTGACGTAGCCCAGCTGGGCGTCGATCTTCTCCGGAGTATCCGAAAGCAGCAGATCGTCGACCCAGCCGCCACCGCGGATCAGCACCTCCTGTCCGTTGACCGTGAAGCCACGGTGGCCCTCGTCGTTGAAATAGGTGGCGAACTCACGAATGCCGAAGGTGGTCTGCACCGAGTCGGAGACCCGACCGTCCACCTCGGCAGTCATCGTCATCGAATAGAGGTTCGGCTCACCGAGGGTGTGAGGCCACCACAGACGGGGAGTATCGAACCTCAAGACGTCAAAGTCGTCGGGGGTGAACCGGAGGAGCCGGGACTCCTGCGGCGCCAGGACGACATCGGCGGCGAACGAGAGACCTTCGATCCGCCCGCTCACCGCGGTCTTCACCTCGGCGTCGCTGTGGTTCCTGATATTTGCTGACACCCGAATCTCCGCTGTTTCAAGGATGTCGAGATCGACATCGGTCTCGATGAACACATTGTTGACCGAGACGTCGCCGGTCAGCCGCAAGGTCACCGGTCGCCAGATCCCCATGTTCTCGTCGGGTGGGCGGGGGTTCCAGTCGACAAAACCGATCGTGAAGTCACCCGGATCCGGAGGAAAAACCTTGACGGCCAGCACGTTCGTTCCGGCGCTCAGGTGGCCTTTGATCCCGAGCTCGTGGACGCGGAAAGCGCCGATGACCATGTTGCGGGCGGCCAACTTCTTGCCGTTGAGCCAGATGTCAGCCGCGTAGTTGATGCCCGCGAACTGAAGGCGCGCAACCTTCTCCGCATCTTCGTCAGAGACCTCGAACTCGGTTCGGTACCACCACGGGCCCTCGAACTGCCCGGTGTCGACGTCCTCGAGGTTTGTCCCGAAGTAGAGATCTGGGTAGAGACCGTTGGCCACGAGGGCCGCCATCGGTGTCGACGGCACCGCGGTGGTGAACCACCCGCTCGCGTCAAAACCGGTGGACGACACCACCTCACCGCTGTCGGTAACCTCGGTAGCCGATTGCAGCGACCACCCGTGGGTCAGCGTCCTCGAGGTCGTGACCGGTCCTTCCGGCTGTGTACAGGCTGCACCGAGCACCAGGCCCGCCACCGCCATTGAAAATCTGGACATCGAGCCGACTATTTCTCTGCGCATTTGCCTCTCCTTCTATCCGCCGTCGATCCGCGACCGGTAGTACTGGGCTTTTTCAAGCACCTGCTGAAGCTCCGTCTGTCGGCCCTGCCGCGAGTAAACGTCCGCCAGCAGGTAGTAGCCGAGCACTTTGAGGTCGTCCGCCTCCGCCCGCTCGAGTCCTGCCCGGGCGAGACGCTCGACCTCGCCAAGGTCCCCCTCCTGTTTGAGGAGGACACGGGCCAGGAAAAGATAAGGTCTCGGCGTTTCGGGTGCCTCGGTGATCAAGACCCGCATTTCCTGCTCCGCGGCTGCGGGATCACCGAGACGTAAGAACAGGTTGCCGAGGTTGAACCGGGGCATGAACGCACTCGGAAATAGCTCCACCTCCTCCGCGTAGGCCTTCAGCGCCGCCTCGAATTGCCCTTGTTCCTCGTACAGGAGGCCGAGGTGGAAATGGGCGAGCGGATACTTCGGGTGCTCAGCAATGATCTCTTCGAGCAAGGGCTCCGCCACGTCCAAACTGCCGAGCGCCATGTTGGCCACCGCAAGGTTGAGGCGGGGGCGGGTCAGCTTGGGCTGGATCTCCACCGCTCTTTGGAGCGGAGGCAACGCACTCTGGTGATCATTTGCGTTCATGTGGACACCGGCCACCAGCTCCCAGGCCTGGGTGTTGCGATCATCCACCGACAGCACTCGCTTGGCGAGCGCCAGTACCTCGTCGTTCTTCCCCTCCTCGGAGAGCATCTTGGCCATCGTGATCAGCGCCGCAGTGTTGTCCGGGTCGTCCCGGAGAAAACTGTCCAACACCACCTTTGCCTCTTCGACGCGTCCCGTGTTCTGATAAGCGGTCGCGAGCAGGAGCTTGGCCTGCGGAATCGCTGGGTCGGCGTCAAGCACGATCTCGAGGACCCCTGCGGCCTCCTCGTAGTCGTCCCCGGTCATCAGGTGCGCCGCATAACCGACCGACTCGTAGAGGTGGATCTTGTCCTTGGGATCGGCGAGGTCCTCTCCCTCGGGCGCGGCGGTGGCGCCACCGACATAGCCGAGCGCCGCGAGCATGCCCAGGGTCTCCTCGTCGAGATCAGCCTCCTGGATCTCGGGAGCGCCGGCCTTGATCTCCTCGCGGAGAGCGGCGAGCGCGCTCCGCAGACCGTGCGCCACTTCCGGTTCTTGTTGCAACAGGTTTTCGGATTCCGAGGGATTCCGCGAGAGGTCGTACAGCTCCTCACGCGGGGCGTCGATGAATTTGTGCTTCGAGGTGCGCACGCTGTAGAGCGCGCTCCAGCCGTACTGGAGGTGAACCGACATCGACTCCGAGTAGGCATGGGCAGGTCCAATCGCCTCGGGATCGACCATCAACGACACCAACGACTCGCCGTGGAGCGGGTCCGGCGCCTCGACGCCCACCAGGTCGAGGATGGTCGGCAGGACATCAATGGTTCGGACCTGGGCGGGCACCCGAACGCCCTCGAGGTCGGCGCCCGGCACCCTGACGATCAACGGCACGCGCACGGTGGCATCGTAGATGAAATAGCCGTGTTCCTTCTCGCCGTGGTCGCCGAGGCTCTCGCCGTGGTCTCCAACCACCACCACGATCGTGTTCTCCGCAAGCCCTCGCTCGTCGAGCCAATCCAGGAGCCGGCCGACCTGGGAGTCGGTGAAGGCGATCTCCCCATCGTAGAGCCCGCTCTTGCCGCTTCCTTCAAATCGGGACCGGTATGGCTCCGGCGGATCGTAGGGTTTGTGGGGGTCGTAGAAGTGGAGCCAGGCAAAGAACGGCCTCTCGTCCGATTGCTCGAGCCACTCCAGACCGATGTCCACAACTCGGTCTCCCGGTCGCTGGACTCCGGCCAAATCGAGCTTCTGGTCGGGCGCCATCTCGAAGTCGTCGTCGTAGCTCTCGAATCCCTGATCCAAACCCCACCGTTGGTCGACAACGAAAGCGGCGACCACCGCTCCGCTCCGGTAGCCGGCCCCCGCCAGCCGCTCGGCGAGGGTCGTCTGCACATCGGCCAGGGCGACGCCGCCGTTAAGGCGCACCCCGTGGAACGGCGGATAAAGTCCAGTCATGATCGACGCGTGCGAAGGCAGGGTAAAGGCGGTCGGCGTCACCGCGTGCTCGAAGAGCACACCCTCCGACGCCAGCGCGTCGAGACGCGGCGTCTCGGCGGCCTCATATCCATAGCTCCCGATACGATCGGCCCGGGTGGTGTCGAGGGTTATGAGGAGAATGTTGGCGCCGGTGAGGTCGATTTCTCGTGGTGCCCGGCCGATGGAAGGGGCCGAGGTCTTCTCGCCTCGAAGCAACGCGATCGCGATGACGAGAGCGATCACGATCCCTGCGACCAAGACCACGCGCTTCATGTTCATCGAAGGGCCCGACCCCTTTCAACACCCCCGGAAATGCGGGCGGGGATAAACCCCGCCCCTACGGTAATCTTTGTAGGGGAGGGGTTTATCCCCTCCCTTTCGTGAATCCCTGCTTACGCAAAAGGCTGAACTCCTTACCCAACCCTTAAAATTGGAGGGCCCGTTCGGGGCCCTCCAGTTATAGCAACGTCCAGTGGACGATCAGAAGTCGAACTTCACACCGAGGCGGAAGATCCGCGGTGTGACCAGACCGTAGACCCGACCGTAGTCGCCCTGGCCGTAGCCGACCCTGTTGGCGGCGCTCTCGTTGAAGACGTTGAGCGCGTCGAGGGCGACGCCGATACCCATCCCACGGCCGACGCCGAACCGCTTGTTCAAGCTCAGATCGACAATGGTCGTCGATGGCATCCAGTCGTTGTCGTTGGGGTCGTCAGCGACCATGAAGTCGTGCCACGCGGCACTGAGGAGAGGCTCGGTGGTATCCCCCATCCACGAGCGGTAGGTGGGGATCTCCTGAGTCGGGAAGATCGCTCGCCCCGAGTCGTAGCGGAGACGGAAGCCGAAGTCGGTCTCGATCACCGGGATGGTGTAGCTGCCGGCTATCTTGGCCATCCACTCTGGGGTCATGAGCGCGGGCCCGCTGATGTTGTTCTGGTAGTGGTTGGGGGAGACGCCGAAGGGCGTGTCCATGATCAGCGGCCCGTCGATGTACCAGTTCTGATCCACCGGCCGCGGGTAGAAGCCGTCGGTGTTGGTGTAGTTGATAGCGAACATCCCCTGCCAACGGTGGGAGTAGCGTTTGTTGAGCACCACCTGAAGACCCTGGTAGGTGCGGTCGACCTCTTGTCCATTGAAGTCGGGGGCGTTTGTCGACCTCCAATTGGTGTTGTCGAGGACGAACTCTCCATCGGCACCGTCGATTACCCCGTCACCGTTGTAATCCTCCCACGGGATCCCCCAGACCTCGGTCTCATAGCCGGTCCAGGTGGTGAAGGGCTGCGATTCCCATTCCCAGTACTCACCGGTAGCTTCGTTGTACGGCAGAAGCACCAGAAAGTCGTTGGTCTTTTTGTATATGTACGTGAACTCGATGGCGAGGTCCTGGCCGAGCTGGCGCTGGAGTGAGATGTTGAACTGGTCGGTGTAGGGGCTGGTGGTGCCCGGCGCCACCTCGAGGCCCCACGACTGATCGCTCTCACCACCCCACATCAGCCAATCCGGCTCGCGGCCGTAGATCAGGCGGGTGCCGGCCTCAGTCTCACCGAAGTCGACCATCCCATTGCCGTTGAGGTCCCACTCGGAAAAGGGGATGTTGTACTGCCAGGTGTTCGATTGAAACGGCTCCATGTCCGGTCCGAAACGGCGCAGGCTCTCGACCCCAAGCGGGAAGTAATAGCGGCCGATATGAGAGCGCAGGACCGTCTTGCCGTCGCCGGTCAGAGTCCAGGCGAAGCCGATGCGCGGCGACCAGGTCTTGAAGTCGTAGACGTCGCCGCCCACACGGTCACGGAGGACAGTCGGGTTGTTGACGTCGCTCGGGTCGTCGAACATCTCATAGACCTTGCCGACGCCGTACTTGGCCTCCATGCGGTCGTAGCGGAGGCCGAGGTTGAGGGTCATCCGATCCGAGACCACCCACTGGTCATCGACGAAGACGCCGGTCGAGTTGGTCTCGCGCACCGTCAGCCACGGGTTTGCCTCAACTTTGGTGTTGTAGAAGGGCGCGACTGGATCGTCGTCCGTGCCCCAGCACCAAGTAGCGTCACAGTTCCACCACCAGCTGGTGGCCGGGCCGTAATTGTACGGATACGGGTAGGCGAAGTTGGCGTAGTTCTGGAAGTATCCGCCGTACCAGTCACCGTTGGCGGTCGTGTACTGGACTCCGAACTTGAGCTCGTGCGAGCCCGCCCAGTCGTCAGCGTAGTGGGTGAAGTCGGCCTGGATCGTCCCGCGCTCGTTCTTCGACCCCTCGACGTAGGGGAAGTCGCCGTTGACACCAAGGCTCTGGCTGCCGACCCACTTCCACCAGTTGATGTAGCCGGGGTGGCCGACCTCCGCCGGGATGCTGGGAATCACCTCGGTGTTGTACCCGAGGTACTTGAAACCGAAAAGGTTGCGATCGGAGATCACCCACTGGTACTGGGCCGAAAAGGTGTCGTTCTTTGACGGACTGTCATAGCGCATGGTCGGATCCCAGGTCGAACCCCAGGACCCGTTGAGGGTATTGTTGTCCTCGTGGTGGTAGCCCAGCCACGCACGGTGGTTCGTCCCAAAAGCGCCGGTCAGCTTGATGTCGAAGAGGTCGGACTCGTATTTTTCAAGAGGTATCCAGAGCGGCGTATCGGTCGCCTGGTCGCGACGATTGAAGCCGGCGTAGAACCACAGCGTGTCCTTGACGATCGGCCCTCCGATCGTGGCGCTAAATTCCTGGTGATCGACCGGCTCGGTGGTAATGTCGTCGTCGGGGTCGGCGTACATCCAGTCGTTGCCGAAGTCCAGGGTGGAGTTGTCCGCCGCATCACCCAACTGGGCGTAGTAACCAGCGGTGCCGTGGAACTGGTTGCCGCCTGACTTCGTCAGGACATCGATCGCGGCGCCGGAGAAGGAGCCGTACTCGGCCCGAGAGCCGAGCGACAGAACTTGAATCTCCTGGACGGTGTCATAGTTCACATTCACCAGCGAGCCCCACGAGGCGCCACGCGGGTTGGTGGTGTTGACACCGTCGACCAGGAAGATATTTTCGTTGGACGCCGAACCGTAGGCCGACGGACTGGGCAGCCACGACTCGTCCGAACCGACCGCCGCCATACCCGGCGCCGTCAGGGTGAGATCGTAGAAGCTATCGCGCTTGGTCGGCACGACCTCCAGCTGATCACTGCTAAAGGTGGTGGAGATGGTCGATGACCGGGTGTTGACGATCGGCGCTTCGCTGGTGACGACGATCTCGCCGGTCGCCGCCGCAATCACGAGATTGAACGTCAACGGCACGGTGGAACCCGAGCTGATGGCGATGTCCTCGAA
>JAOZUP010000423.1 GCA_029938595.1 Thermoanaerobaculales bacterium
GTCAAGAGGCAAATCCTTTATTTTCTATAAGTTGAGAACTTGTCTAAATAACCAAGTGGACATCCAATTCCGAGGTGGCTGGCGCCCCCTCGGAGTTTTGAATTCTCAATTATGAGTTCCCATCCGGTCCGCGGGGAACGAGAACTGATCACTGATCACTGATCACTTGGTACATGCGCAGAAACGGTTCAGAGCAGGCTGACCCACACCTTCCGCGATCGCGGGCCGTCGAGCTCGACGAAGAAGATCCCTTGCCAGGTACCGAGGCGTAGGCGGCCGGCCTCGACCGGCACTGTCACCGAGCTTCCGAGCAGGGTCGCCATGAGGTGGGCGTCGGAGTTGCCCTCTGCGTGAGCGAATCGGATCTGCGGCACCATCGCCTCGTAGGCGGCGGTGAGGTCGCGGGCGACGTCGGGATCTGCATGCTCGTTGATGACCACCGCAGCGGTGGTGTGCGGCACGTAGACGTGGCACAGACCATTGCCCGCTCCCTCGACGGCGGCGGCCACCGCTCTCGTGATGTCGATCATTTCCCTGCGGGCGCCGCTGCGAACCTCGATATTCATTGACTCCTCCAGGCCTCTTGGTGCACCTGCCGGTAGGCCTCGCTCAGGTAGATCACCCGGCGGACATAGTTGTAGGTCTCCGGCACCGGTATCTCCTCGGTGAATCTGTGCGGGTCGGGCCACCGTTTCCACCAGCGGCGAACCCGGGTTTCCCCAGCGTTATAGGCGGCGAGGGCCGGTTCCACTGATTCGAAGCGGCGCATCAGCCGGCCGAGTTCGCGGGCGCCGAGGCGGATATTGATCTCGGGATCGTGCAGGTTCGGGGTCTTTCCGAGGCCGAGCGCTACGGCATGCGATCGAGCGGTGGACGGAAGCAGCTGCAGGACCCCTCGTGCTCCTCGCGGCGAGACGGCATTGGCAGAAAAGGTGCTCTCCTGGCGCGCGACCGCCGCGATCAGCCACGGGTCAAGGCCCGACTCACGGGCGGCCGCGGTGATCGCATCCGGCCAGCGCAAGGGGAGATAGGCGCGAATTGCATTCGAAGGAGCCTTCGTCATGTGGATTGTCCCGAGCTCGGGGAAGCCTGCCAGCAACCAGCGAATCGCGTCGGTTGTGAACCCCTGTTCGGCGGCGAGCGCGGCGGCGGTGACGGACTCATCGGGGGAGGCGCCGCGGAGGCGGCGCACCCGGCGCCACTGACGAACTGCCTCATTCGGAGCCCCGACATCGATCAGCCGTTGCACCGACGAAGGTGGTAGCGCTGGGCTAATTATCTGAGCGAGGTCAACGGCAACGGGCGATGGTCGATGTATCGTTTCGCGCGACCATACGGCATAGAGATCGGCCACGTCGGCGGTGGCGAGACGTTCGAGCCTCGGGACGCCATCTGACGCCGCAACAGCGGCCCAGTATTGCAGACACCGCCCTTGAGTGGGCATGGAACGGGCGAGCTCCAGAACCTGAGCCTCTTCGCTACCCCGTCGCGCGAGGGCCACGCCGAGCCGGCGCCCAAGCCACTTCCGCCGGGGATCGTCCGACCGCGCGGCCTCGAGCATCCACCAGCTTTCAAGGGCGTCATCCAGGCGGCCGGCCTCGGTCGCGCACTCGAGACGGAGGCCGAGAACCACGAGGTGGAGGTCGGCGGACGGTCGTGCGTCGAGGGCTCGCTCAGCTTCCTGTTGACAATTCCTGAAGGCTTTCGTCTCTCCACTCCCCGGAAACAGATGCCATGCCCGGCTTCGATAGGCTTGGGCTCGGAGTGCGAGATCTTCTGGTTCGGCGGCGCGCCCGGATGGCAGCGAGCGGAGGGCGGCAAGCGGCGATCCTGCGGCGAGCTCGGCCCTGGCGAGCTCCCGCTTCCGTTCCGTTTCGATGTCACCTGCCCATCGCACGGTTCGGAGCTCAGCGGCGGCTCGTGACGGAGCTCCAGCGTGCCGCCACTGCCGCGCCCGTTCGAGATGATCCCGGGGTGCAAGGACTGCAAGCAGCCGCCGGTCGAGCACGCGGTCGTGCGCGGCCAGGCGCTGCGGGCCGGTCACCACCAATCGGCGCGCCGCCGCGAGCCGGATTCCCGGGTCGGGGGCGTCCAGCAGGGATTCGTCCGCTCGAGGATGCAGCTCGACCGGGAGGAGCGTTCGCTGGTCGAGAAAGGCGTCGAAATCACCGTTTTCAGCCAGCTTTTTCATCAACGAGAGGCGAGCCGTACCGGCGAGGTCATCGGGAGGATTGTCAGCCAGATATCGGCGCCATGCCTCGGGCGTTGCCTTGGCGCGTTCGAGGCAATCCTCCCACACGGCCATGCGCGCCCGCTCCAGTGTGGCGCCGGGACCAGATTCGGCGAAGAGGAGAGCGGCGCGCTCCGGATCCAATTCCGCAACAGCAAAGGCCCGATCCAGCGCCTGCTCGCGAGCGGACGAGGGTCTGACGGGAGGGGGTGAGGCGGCGCAGCCGGCCGTCAGGACTGCCAACAATATTTGAAGGACGAGCCCGCATTTCTCACCGGGTTTCGTGGCGAGGGCGGCGAGGTGCCGTGCCCAGTGGGGTGCATCGGTGGCCGTAGCCGGAAGCTGGTGAGAAATGTGGGCTTGGCCTGGTCTCACATGCCGAGAGCGTCGGCGTCGCCGTCGGCCAGGATGCGCACGAGCTCATCGCGAAAGTAGTCGTGCCCGTCGCGAACCTCTGTGGGAATGCGCTTTTCGAACATCTCACGGCTGCGTTCGATGTCGTCCCTCAAACGCTCTCCGAGGTCTTTTTCGGATCGGCCACGTTCGACCTCGTCTTCATTGTAGAGCTTGATCTCCGATACCAGGAGCCGTGCAAATCGCCGGGCCTCCTCGTGACTCGCCTCCTCCTCGGGTGACCGGTCGGTCAAAGCAGCTTCGCCGTCAGCCGGTTCTGGGGCCGCGCTCGGAGGTTCGACGGGCTGCACGGGTGGCGGGGTGGTAGTTTCTGCTTCGGCGTCGGGCGCCGGCGGTTCAACCGTTGCTTCCGATTCGGGTGGCGGAGGGGGAATGACGTCGGGTTCGGGGGAAATCTCGGGCGTCGCCAGATCCTCTCCGACCTCCACCCTCATCGTGGCCGAGGGGTCAAAATCGACCTCAGCCTCGTCGTCCGCGACTGGTGGCGGTTCGGGCTCGAAGTCGTATTCCATCTCGGCCGACTCTTCCGGCTCCTCGGGAAGGTCTATTTCCTCCACCACGTCCGGTTCGAAGTCGATCTCGTCCGCCGGCGCGGCGTCGAAGGTCGGCTCTTCGATCGGGGGTTGGACCGGTTCGGGCTCGGCCGCCACCGGCTCCTCGATCACCTCATCTTGCGGCGGCTCGAACCTCTCGGGCTCCGGTGGCTCCTCGATTGAATCGAGCTCAGGCGGCGGCTCGAAGACCTCGGCCACCTCATTGTCCGTCGGAACCGATACCGACGAGGCCACCTCGGCAAGCGTGGGCGTCGGCACGGTGGCTCGATGGTGCAGGGTGTCGATGAGCCAACAGGCGACCGCATTGAGTGCCTGCGCGGCTTCCACGTTCCACGGATCGTCACCGTCATGGTCGATGTACACCAG
>JAOZUP010000424.1 GCA_029938595.1 Thermoanaerobaculales bacterium
CGGGGGGGCCCCCCACGCCGCCCATCCGGCCCGGCTGGCTCAACCGTGCCCCCATACCGATCACTGCGGCGGCTGCGATTGGCCGCATGTCGATCCCGCCGCCGGCGGCGCACTCAAAGCCGCCGCGGCCGCCGAGGCAGCGGGGAGATTCCCCGATCTCGCCGGCCGGATCTCGTCCGCGCTGCTCCACAGCTCGGGCGACGGCTACCGCCTCCGCGCCCGTCTCCACTGGGATCCCAATTTGCAGAGAATCGGATTCTATGGACATCGGAGCCGTCGCGTGGCGGCCATCGACTCGTGTCGAATTCTGTCGCCCCAGCTCATGGACGCGCTCCCGATCATCACGGAAGCTCTCACCCGTCGCTGCCCGGAAGCCGTCGATGTGGAGTGGCTCGAGGGCACCGCGCCGCGGGATGCGATCGCCGCCCTCCGCCACGCCGCGGGAGGCGTGAAGAGGTTCGAGCCTTCATGGGTTCCGACCGAGAAAGATGCAGCCTCGGTGGTCGCGGGTTTTCACGCTCTGTCTCGGGCCGGGGAGGCTCGAGCCGGTTGGGGCCGGGAAGACGTCGAGTTCGAGCTGCCGATACCGCTCACGGTCCCGATCGGGGCCTTCTTTCAGGGCAACCGCCACCTTCTCGGCGATCTCTTCAAGCGCGTCGCCGAGCTCCCGGGCGAAGATCCGGCGCCCGTATTCGACCTCCACGCCGGGGTTGGTTTTCTCGCCGCCGCCGCACGATCCGCCGGGGACCGTGCGCTGACTCTGGTTGAGCCGAATCGGGTAGCGGCTCGGGCGGCCGCCCGCAACCTCCCGGATGCGCAGGTCGCCACCGGCCGAACCGCCGAGGAATTTCTCAGTGCGGCGGAGAATCTGCCTCGAAACGCCCTGGTGATTACCGATCCCCCACGCCGCGGGTTGAGCCAGGCTCTCCGAGACAATCTCGCACAGTGGAAGCCAATGCGGATACTCATGCTCGGTTGCGATCCCGCGACCTGGGCGCGAGACGCCGGCCATCTCGTCAGCAACGGCTATCGCGTGACCGAGTTGGAGCTCTTCGACCTCTTCCCCCTCACCCACCACGTGGAAATCCTCGCGCTTTTGGAACACGATGCCCAATGAGGACGCCGCAACCCGGGCGCTTCGCCCACTGTGGTTGCTCACCACCGGTGCGGCCGTCTCCGCCGTCGCCGCAGCCCTGACTCCTGCCGCCGGCCCCGCATGGCTGCACCTCCTGCTGCTTGCAACGGGTGGGATCCTGGCAATCGAGGCATTCCGCCGAGGGCGAAGGGCACCCGCCGCCCTCTGGCTCCTGGCCGGAATCGCCCTCGTCGCCGGCAGGGGCCTGGACACGGCCGGCGACCGGCTCTTCTTCGACCAGCACGTGGCAGACGGTGAGGCGGTGATCCGAGCGCGAGTAGCGGTGATCGAGGGTTGGACGGATGGGCGTTGGGGGCGCCGCTCGAGGGTACGGGTCATCGACGCCACCCTCCGCGACCGAAAACTGGACCTTCCGCCGAGATGCCGCCTCGAGGTTCGCGGCGATGCCGACCCGGGCAACCTGCCGGCGCCGGGATCCGTCATCGACATCCTCGCCCGAGTCCGAGGCTCCCAGACCAGCCCCCTCCTGGTGGTTGCATCGGCCCGGCTCCTCCGCGACACGGGTGAGATCCGGCGGCTGCCCGATCTCCGTGAACGACTCGCCCGCCGTTTATTTACCGCTGCCGGCACCTCGGCCAACAGGATCCGGACGGCAGAAATGGCGGCGGCGCTGGCCCTCGGGCGTCGCGACCTGGTGCCGTCTGAACGCCGGGACCGTTGGCGCCGGTCGGGACTGGCCCACGTTCTCGCCGTCAGCGGGCTGCACGTCGGGCTGGTTGGCGGTGCAGTGTGGCTGCTGGCAGCTTTGCTCGGCGCCTCGCCGCGCACCACGAGGATCATCGTGCTGGCGGCCCTTCCGGCCTACGCCCTCCTCGCGGGCGCCGCGCCATCGGCCGTCCGCGCCGCCCTCATGGGCGTCATCTACCTCGGCGCGCGCCTTCTCGGGCGCGCGATCCTCCCCATGGCGGCGGTGCTCCTCACCACTCTGCTCCTGCTCCTGGTTCGGCCGGCACTGATCTCCGACCCGGGTTTCCAACTCACCGTGGTCATCACGGCCGCCCTGGTGCGGTGGGCGCCGGTCCTCTCCGAGATCCTCCCCGGGCCTCGATTCCTCACCGGCGCGGCTGCCGTACCGCTGGTCGCCCAGACCGCCGCTGCGCCGCTGGTGGCCGCCCACTTCCGCACCCTGATCCCGGGCGCGTTCCTGGTCAACCTCATCGCCCTGCCGTTGCTCGGCCCCACCGTGCTTGCCTCGGTAGGCACCACCGTCGTTGCGTCGGTCTGGCCCGGCGGAGCCGCCCTCTGTCTCGACTTCGTCTACGGCCTCATCACGGTCCTTCGAATAGTAAGCGCCCCAGCCCGCCATCTCGAGGTCGTGACCGCGCAGCTCCCGGTTGCTGCGGCGGTGGCGCTGACCGCTGCAGGGTGGCTCGCCCTGCAGCCCGGAAAGAGGGCGAAGATCGGCGCGGCGGCATGGCTCGTCGTCCTCCTCGCAACAGGCGCCACCTTGATTCCGGCAGCGCCCGGGCCGTCTGCAGTCGAGCTGCTATCGGTCAGCGATGGGACGGCCGCGGTCCTCGGCAACGGCGCCGACCGGATCGTCACCGACAGCGGGCGGTTCCAGCGGGAGGCGGCACATCTGCTCGCCGACCGCCGAGTGCGCCGGTTGCGGGCCATCGTCATTTCCCACACCGATGAGGACCACATAGGGGGCGCAGCTTACGTCCTCAGGACACTCTCCGTGGATCGGCTGCTTTTGCCCGCCTGGATGTTCAGCCAGATCGAGAGCGTTCCGCTGCTGCGCGCAGCCCGTCGTCGAGGGACGCGCATCCAACTCCTCGCCCGCGGTACCGCGACGACCCTCGGCACGATCCGCCTGGTGACCCTGTGGCCGCCGGCATTGGATCCGCCGCGCGAGGAGAACGAACGTTCGCTCGTAGCGCGAGTCGAGCTCCCTCAGGGATCCGCCGTGATCACCTCCGACATCGGCCGTCCGGCCGAGCGCAGGATCTCGAGCATAGGACTGCTCGACTGCGATGTTCTCGTCGTTCCACACCACGGCAGCCGCGGCTCGACATCGATGGCCCTCCTCGACGCCACCTCGCCCAAGATCGCTCTCATTCCAGCGGCCCCCGGCAACACCCACGGGCACCCGAATGCGGAGGTTCTGGAGAGGCTCGAACGCCGCGGCATCAAAGTTCGGTATCCCGCGCGGGACGGGTGGTGTGGGGCGAAGTGGGACGGAGAGGCGTGGGTGGTGTTTCCTTGAATTAGGAATTAGGAATTAGGAATTAGGAATTTCCATCCCACCCCCCTCAGAAATTTTGGAATCGCCACGGCGGAGTTGAAAGCAAAGCCGGATTGCGGATTGCTTCTTCGCCACCAGCCAGCCGCGAAGCGGCGGAAAACACATAGCCTGGGGCGTGAGCCCCAGGTTTAGCGATCAAAAAGACCTCAAGCCGCGAAG
>JAOZUP010000425.1 GCA_029938595.1 Thermoanaerobaculales bacterium
ACGGCACCGACGAGAGCTTGCTCTCGGAGGGGGCATCGGCCGAGGCCGCGTGGCCGCGGTCGCAGACCGCGGACGGCGGGCCCGGAGACGGGCGCGTTCCGGATCCGTGCCCCGAGGTCTCAGACTGTTACTCGCTCCCGATCAGTCCCTTCACCTGTTCGAGAAAGGCGTCGCGGTCAATGGGCTTCTCGACCAGCGCGTCGGGGCGGGGAAGGTCGCCGAGATCACCGAAGAAATCGTCCAACCGCGTGAGGCCGGTCAGGACCACGATCGGGATCGAGCGGGTCTTGTCGGACGTGCGCAGGCCGCGATAGGCTTTGATGCCCGACTTTTTCGGCATCAGGATGTCGAGGGTGATCAGGTCTGGTTGATGGGCCTCGGCCAACCACTGACCCTCCTCGCCGTTCTCAGCGGTTTCAGTATCGAAACCCGCTTTGCGGAAGACGGCCTCCAAGTAAACCCGCATGTCCTTCTCGTCGTCGATGATGAGGATCTTCTTTGTCATGATGTCACTCTCCCATACACCGACTACGCGTCGGAAGGTTGGTCGCCGAGCACGGCCCTAGCCTCGGGCGTGTCAATACGCCGCAAGACCTCGCGGATCGGCTCGCGCAGCTTCTCATTATCGAGCGCACGAATGATGCAGTCGACCAGGTCCGGGTCCTTGAGGGTTTCGAGCTCAGCCGTTGCGCACTCGACCAGCTTCGGGTTCGCGCTGCCGAGCGCCGAACACAGGTATTCGACCGCCAGCCCACCGGTCTCACCGCCTCCCATGGCGACTGTGCCGAGGGCACGGAGGGCCTTCTCGCTGCGGCGGAAGCGACCGATTGCCCGCACACCGTGCAGACCGCCACCGTAGGCCTCGATGAAGGCCTCCACCGCTTTGTCGGTCTTGCGTACCGGTTCCGCCTCCGCGGCCTCAGCCGCCTCCGCCAGGTACGACTCGTCCGCGTAGAACTCCACCGCCATCCGGCGTACGGTTGGGCTGTAATCCGGATCCTCGGCAATCGACTCGATGATGCGCCGGTCGGTGATGCGCGAGAAGCACATTCCGATGAGCTCGACGTCCTCTGGTACCTTCAGGAGGTCTGCAACGACCCCCTGGGAAAAGATACGCTCCACCGCCACCAGGCGAACATCCAACGACTCCGCATGTCGTGCGACCTTCTCGAGGTGGGGGTCGTCGGTCAGGCGCGACACGGCGGTTAGTCGAACCCTGGGCGAGTCGTCGCTGCATGCCACCTCAACGAGCACCTCCGGATCGTCGACCTTTCCCAGGGCCGTCATTCGGACCTTTGGGTTCGGGTGCGTGTGGTCCTTTTTCTCCATGACACTCATCACAGCCCTCCTTTCTCTCGGGGGTGTATCCGCTCACCGATCGGTACCATCCGACCGCAATGCGGACCCGCCAATCTCGGCGTCTGGTTCTCGGATTTCTCAATCATCGCCTTCTCCCAGCGCCCGTTCCACGGTCGCCACGAACTCCTCCGGTTCGATCGGTTTGTCGAAGACGGCAAACGGATCGCTCACCGCGAGATGGCGCCCGGCAAGGCCGCTGACGACGATGATTGGAATCTCGCGCAGTTCGTCGTGCTTCGTCAGCCGACGGTAGAAATCCGTGCCGGTCTGGTTGGGCATCTGGAGATCGAGAACGATCAGGTCGGGCCGTTCCTGCTCGGCGATACCGTACGCCTGTCTGCCGTCCTCGGCCGTCACCACGTCGTAGCCGCGTTTTTCGAGGACTGCGGCGAGGAATCTCCTCACATCGACCTCGTCGTCTACAACGAGAATCTTGTGACTCATTGCGGCCTCCGTTCCTGAGAGGTAACTGACATTAGACTATTCCTCACGTTCACGCTCGGTCAAGAACTTCCAGAACCCAATGAAGCCGATCAAAAACACGCCGATCAGGACATAGGTGGCGCCCTCCGTGTGGGTCAGAAAGTCGAACAGTGTGTAATACATCCAACCCTCCTCAGTGCAACGCCGGATAATCCGGGTGCTCGTACATGATCGGCATGCGATGTGCGATCCATCGGAAAACCACCACGGCGAAAGTGATCAGCGACACCGTCACCCACACCTCGGTCCATGCCGGCGCGTAGCGCATCTCATGGGGCACCTGCCAGTTGAACGCGATGAAGGTGACGTTGAACCGGTTGAGAACGACGCCAAAGACCGTCATCGCCGCCGCCACCCGCGCCAACCCAAGCTTCCGCTCGCGATAGGCCACGGCGAACAGGATGCACGGCGTGACCACAAACCCGATCAGCTCGACGAGGTACCACGCACCCCATCCGGTTGCGAGCAGCCGCCACTCGTTCTCCAGCGACAGCGCCACCACCTTGACCGCGAGGTAGGTCACAAGCACCACCGCCCCACCTTTGGCAAGCCCAAAGTTGATGTCTCGAAACTGGTCGTCCGAGATCTGCACCTGATGGTGGAACGCGCGGTGCGAAAACCACCCTTCGACGATGATCATGGAGATGCCGGCGGCTATGGCGGAGACAAAGAACTGGACCGGAATCTGCGAGGAGTACCACAGGGGGTGGAGCTTGGTCGGCGTCACCATGAACATGGCGCCGAGGGTCGACTGGTGCATGGTCGACAGGATCAGTCCGAAGATCGTCAGAACGATCGTCAGCTGCGCGACCAATCGGCGCCACCACTTCAGACCGAGCCACTCGAAGACGGCCGGTGTGGTCTCGATGAAGAGCACGGTCAGGTACAGAGCGACGCACAACGAGACCTCGAAGAGCGGCGACGTCGGCCCCGCCTGCTTGATGAACGGGTATGGAAGACGCCAGGGGCGACCGAGGTCGGCAAGAAGGCCGATGACGACCAGCGCGTAGCCGAGGAACCCGGTCAGGAGCGCCGGCCGCACGACCGGTTGGTACTCCTTCATCCCGAACAGAAAGACGGCGGATGAAATGACGAACCCCCCGGCCGCTAGGGCGACGCCGGCCATGACGTCGAACCCGATCCAGAGCCCCCATGGGTTGGTGTCGGACAGGTTGGTGGTGGAGGCAAGCCCGGTGGTGAAACGGATGGTGAGGATGATGGCCCCGCCGAGGAGAATGGCGCCGGTGATCAGGTTGAAGGGGGTGAAGATCCCGTTCCTCCCACTGTCTGCTGTAGCAATGCTCATGACGGGCCTCCCTCCCCCTGCTCGGCAAGCGCCTTGCGAACCGCGACTTCAACCGCTTTCTCCTTGTCCTTTTTCGCCCTCTCAGCAGCGTGCGAGAGCTTGGCCTTCATCTCCTCCTCCCCAAGCACCCGTGCCTCAGCCAGGGCCGCTTCGAGCTCCCGCTTGGCGAGCGTGTCCTTGCGCTTGGTAAAGGCGTAGAACGCCGCCAGCAGGCCCGGATAGATGGTCACGATCAACGGCACCACCGACAGGTAGCTGGTACCGATCGCGGGCAACGACTCGTGGGTGACACCCTCGTTGAGGTCGAGCTCGCGAAATGGAATGCCTGCGAGCATCAACCAGCTCGTGCCTCCGAACTCGTACTCGCCGAAGACGTGGTTGATGTAGCGATCGGGGAACTTGCGGATCCGATCCC
>JAOZUP010000426.1 GCA_029938595.1 Thermoanaerobaculales bacterium
ACCGCCCGTCGCCACTCATCGTGGCAGACGGTACGATCGATGTCATGGAACTCGGCGCTTCCGGGTATCCGGTGCGCGGGGTGGTACTGGGCGAGCAGCGAGATCGCCACCCCTGGCGACAGGTGCTGCGCGATCCACTCGAGGTTCTCCTCGGTGCCGGCGAGGCCCTCCGGGAGCACCAGCATGCGTACAAGCAAGCCGCGTTGCAGCTCGCCCTCTGGCCCGAGACTCCAGGCGTCGCCTACCTGGTGGTGCATCTCGGCCAAGGCGGTGCGGGCTCTCTGTGGATAGTCCTCGATCCCCGACAGGCGGCAGCCGGCGCCGGGGTCGGCGTACTTGAAGTCGGGCATGTAGATGTCGACTACGCCGTCGAGCAGGCGCAGCACGTCCACTGAGTCATATCCATTGGTGTTGTAAACGATCGGAAGCTCGAGCCCGCGGCGGGCGGAGACCGCCAGGGCCCGCACGAGTTGCGGTACCTGGTGTGAGGGCGATACCCAGTTGATGTTGTGGCAGCCCCGGTCCTGGAGGTCGATGAAGATCGTTGCCAGCTCCTCAGTAGGGATTTCGCTCCCCGCGAAATCCCTGGGCCGCTGCGAGATGTCGTGGTTCTGGCAGAAGGCGCATCGCAGGTTGCAGTTGGCGAGGAAGACGGTGCCCGATCCTCGGCGGCAGGAAATCACGGGCTCCTCGCCATGATGAGGGTTCCACGACGCCACCATCGCGTCAGCACCCGTGGCGCATGTGCCGAGCTCGGTCTTGCGGTCGATCCGGCACTCGTGAGGACACACCGTGCAGTCCGACAGCAGAGAATCGAGCTTCCGCACCCGTTCTTCGAGCTGACCGCACCGCGCCAGAGCCACGTAGCTCGCTCGCCAGGCTTTCAATCCGCTGCTCATTGCCAGATCATGATGCCAGATACCAGATACCAGATACCAGATGCCAGATGCCGGATTTTCGGAACATCGAAACAAAGAATTTGAACCGCAAAGAACGCGAAGAACGCAAAGATCGCGCAAAGGATTTTTCTTCGGGAACAAAAGAAATTCTCTTTGCGTCCTTTGCGTCTTCGCGGTTCAAACACCTTTGGGTGGATAACGTTTTAACGTTCAAACGTTTGAACGTCTCGATCGACCTCCACGAGTCGGTTTGATCGCCACTCGAAAATGGGTCGATCGCCCGCGATCTCTGCGATCGCCGGGTCATCCGGCTTGGCCTGGATGAACAGGAGGTCCGCGTCAGGATCCGGCTCCATCATCCGCGCCGCCATCGCCCAGCCCTGCCACTGATCGGGCGGCAGGATGACCAACCCGCGCTCGAGCTCCAGCTCTGCTATCTGTTGCTCGAGCGATCCATCGACCCCGTTGTATCCCCGATAGAGGGCGAGCCGACGGGGGAGGACCGCCGCCGCTGAGAGATTCAGCACCAGGAACAGGATCACAGCGATCCGAGCGGAAAGCCGATTCTCGGCCCGTCGGTGATCGACTCCAATGCGGGCCAGCTCCTGGAACCCACGCGCGGTGAGCAGGAAAAGGGGGGCGAAGATCTCGAAGTAGTATCGGGGGCCGAAGCCGTGGAGTCCGTGGCCGCGGGTGCCGAGATGGGCAACCATCACGACGATCACGATCGCAGCCAGCATCAAGTCGGTCGATCGGGCTCGGCGAAGCACGAAGGGCAGGCACGAGAACGCCAATGCGAGGGCGAGAGGGGCCGGACCGTGCACGACATCCCACCCCCAACCAAAGATGGCGCTGCCGCTGGATGCGACCAGCACGTCGAGGTTGCGGAGACCGAATGGGATATTGGCTGCGAGGTACATCTTCGCCCCGACCAGGGTGTAGGGGAGGGTGAATAGGCTTCCGGTGATGAGGTGGTTGGCGATCAGGGACGGGGCTGCAGCAATGAGCATTCCGGTGCCGGCGCCGGCGAGGCGCACACGTGTCGCAGCGCGATTGCGACCGACCAACAGCACCACGCCGAGCGGAATGACGAATGCCACCGCGGTCAGCGGCCGGATGCCGAAGGCGAGTCCTGCGGCGCCGCCGGCCAGTGCCGCAACCTGCCAGCCGTAGCGGCGGCGTGCGACGAGTGCCAGCCACAGGGCCGCAAGGAGAAGGGTCGATGCCGCTGCATGAGAGAGCAGACTGCCAAAAATCAGGCGCGCCATCGGCGAGATCAGACCGAGGGCGGCGGCGGCAAGTCCGAGGACAGGACTGTCCAACTCGCGTCCCGTGAGGTAGAGGAGCAGGATGTAGAGGCCGCCGAGGAGTGGAGCCACCAGCCAAGGCATCCCGACGGCAAGGCCGACCGCGAGCAGCAGTGGCCAGCCCGGTGGGTAGTGGGCGAGCCACCGGTTTTCCACGACATAGGTGTACGGCACCGCCAGGAAATCCTGGATAGGTGAAACCTCGCCCGACAACGAACCGTCAAGCAGCCATGTCGCTTGCAGCAGGTAGACCAGCGAGTCCGGAGTGTGGGGGAGCCCTTCGAGCACACCCCGTGCCACCCAGCCGGAAGACAGCACTGCGGCCAGGGCGATCACGATGACCAGCGGCGCGGCACGCCACCTCCGCGAAGCCGTGGGTGCCGGGGCCAGGAACGCCGCTCTATCGAGGGCAGTGAAGAGGGCAATCAACAGAGAGGCCACGGCGGCCGCGCGCAGCAGTATTGCCAGTGCCGCACCGAAATCCGCCACGGGGGTCGGATCGATGGTGGTTACGGCGAGAGTGGCGCCTTCGGCGTCGCGGATGAAGCAGTCGTTGTTGATCAGGCCGCGGCGGATGGCGACCGAGGAGGTGGGTGCACCGGCGAGAGTCAGATTCAGATCACTGAGGAATCTCCCATGAAACGTTGCCCATACCGTGAACGGGCCGGCGATGTCGATTTTCTTCCGCCACACCGTGCCGGAAACGGCGTCGTCATCGAGCTCCCAGTCGCCGAGGGGGACGGGGCTGTCGTGGGGCATCCGGAAGCGGTGGGGGAGGCGCTCGCTGATCACATCGTGGTCGCCGGCCGAGACGACGATGCGGCAACCGCCTGGCGGATCGATGGAATCAGCGGCTTGGATCTCGATTGCGGTCAGGCGACTGACGGCTATCGGTGCGGAGAGGGAGGTGCCGGCAACTTCGAGGTGTATGTGTCCGCCATCGGAGTAGATCTCGACCTCAGTTTTTCGGTCGACGGCGTTAGCGAGGACCCAAAGGAAGATTGCCGCGACCGCCCAAAACGCGGATTTCCTCATCTGCCTCATGCCGACCTCCCGTGGTCGCCACCGAATATATGTCAATCACCCGTTTTGAACCGCAAAGAGCGCGAAGATCGCAAAGACCGCGCAACGGTTTTTCAATTTCGGAAAAACAATAGCTTTTCTTTGCGTCCTTAGCGTCTTTGCGGTTCAAAAAATTTGGGTGGGCGGAACGTTCAAACGTTTAACGTTCAACGTTCAACCGTTGTAACGCTGTGCGCTCAGTCGCGGAAGACCACCCGTTGGATCTCGTGCAACATGTACAGGAGCCGCAGCATCCACTCCTCGTCCTTCTCCCGCCGGACCAGTTCG
>JAOZUP010000077.1:0-1083 GCA_029938595.1 Thermoanaerobaculales bacterium
CGGTCCTGATGGCTCTCTTCTTGGAACCATGGGCGCGAAAACCCTGCGAGATGCCGACCGCGGGTATGTGAAACCCCTTGGCCCGTCCCTCCGCGGCGATCTTCATCATCCACGGGCTGCGGACCAGACAGACGGCCTGCTCCCATTCCTCCACCAAATAGGGCAGGAGCACGATGTTGAACTTGATGGAGGCGTCCTCGAACATGCCGCCCCGGGTCCCCTGAAGAGCTCCAATGGCCACTGCGTCAGCCATTTCGCGTTCTGTGCCGAGGATTCCACCGAAGTAATTTTCGACCTTAATGCGGCCGTCGGATCGTTTTTCGAGCTCCTCCTTGAAGAACTCCATGGACACGCTGCGGGGGTCCGTCGCGTTTTGAGCGTTGGCGTACCTGAAGAGAAATACGCCGTCATCGCCGATCGCCGTCGGCGGCCCCGCCATCAGGGCCGCGACCAGGGCAACCAGTATGTTACGAATCAAGGCATCACTTCTCCGTTCGGCGCCCTGACCAGGTCGTCCCCCGCGATGTCATCCCAGGAGTAGTAGTGGAAAGTCCTGTTGTCAGACATCGCGACGAAGAGACCAGTCGGGAAATGATCATTCACAACAACGCTGGTGATTTCCGAGCCATCACTCTCGTTCGTTGAAACGCTGACAGATTTCACGAACTGATGGTTGTGCGGATCATCGGCCTCTCCCTCACGCGTGTAGATTCTGAATTTGTTTGCGTGCTGGTCAGAGACGAGGATATAGCCTGTTCCATCATTGATCTGATAAATAGAAATTCCCTCGTTGTCTCTGGTGAATCCTTCAGGACCGAATACGGTGGCAAAAATGGCTAGCTCTTCACCAGCACCTTCAGCGTCCGGGTCAGCATGATATTTTCTGACACCGCTTCCCTCATCTGAGTAATAGACATATCCAAGAGGATCATCGACTGCGATGGCCTCGATTTCGTTGAGACCACTGTAGGCACCAAACTCACGTACTTTGGTACCAATCACATTTCCATTGCCATCGTCCTCGAGCTTGTACTGCCAGAGATATCCCTCTGATGGACCGCTTTTTCTGCCGACGATAGCGTA
>JAOZUP010000077.1:1183-12642 GCA_029938595.1 Thermoanaerobaculales bacterium
ACCGTATTCGATATCGACGTTGTTGACACGTAGGAGCGGGCGAACTGTTTTCTCCGGCAGGACCTTTCCATCTAGATCAAAAACGTAGAGCGCACCATCCTCTGGGTTTTTATCTGTGCCAACGATAAGGCTCTGTGATGGATCTGTGGGGTGAATCCAAATCGCTGGATCATCTGTGTCGTGCTTGGTTTCCTCGGTTATGACGATGGGTGAGAGAGCCCCTTCGGCGACGACGATGGGGGAACCTTCTGCCGAGTCCGACAGCTCCTCCGGTGGTGTCGCGGGTGTTCCACAGGCGGCGAGAACTCCCGTGAGGATTACGATCGCGGAAAGCGAGGATGTCATTCGGGTTTGCCATTCGATTCTCCACACTGAGTGATTTAAGACCATTAACTTCTCCTTATTAAGTTATTAATCGCGATTTTTCAGCGATCACCGGTTTGATGTTGAGACATCTGAGATGGTTAGAACTCGACACCCTCGATTCCCGGATCTTCTCGTGGAGGACCCGTCGTAGATCGGACAACCAGGCTCGGGACGACGACATCGTGCTGCGGGGTGGTCCGCTCGCCGTCGATACGTTCCCACAGTCGCTCGACCGCCGACCGCCCCATGTCGCAGCCCGGTTGGTTGATGCTGGTCAGCGAGATGTGACGCAGCGCCGCCAGCGTGGTGTTGTCAAACCCGACCAGCGAGACATCCTCCGGAATCCTCAACCCGGCCTCCTCGAGGGCATCCATGGCACCGATGGCGCACAGATCGTTGGATGCAAAGATCGCGGTCGGGAACGGCTCGGCTTGAAGAAGCTCTTGGACGCCTCGCCGGCCTCCCTCCTCGTTGTGTGCGCCCTGGGCGGTCAGGATGTGATCAGCCAGGCCGAGCCGGCGCATGGCGCGGAGGTACCCTTCGCATCGAGTTCGAGCCGCGATGCCGGCGCCTCCCTCGATGAGGGCGATGCGGCGGTGACCGAGATCGGCGCAGTGTTCGACGGCGAGACCGGCGCCGGCGATATTGTCGTTGGACACGCTGTCGCATGAGTCGTCCGGGGAGTTGCGGTTGAGGACCACGATCGGGGCCCAACGTCCGGCATGGGCGATGACCCGGTCTTCCGCTCGAGGCGCGGCCAGGATCAGACCATCGACCCGAAGCTCGAGCAGGCCCTCGATCGCGCTCTCCTCCAGGGCGGGCTGCCGCTCGCCGGTGTTGAAGAGAACGCGGAACCCGAGCTCCCGGGCACGAACCTGGATCCCCGACACCACGTCGCTGAAGAATGGATTCCTCAGGTCTGGAATCATCACACCCAGGATGCGAGTGCGGCGCTGAACAAGGCTCCGGGCGATGATGTTCGGACGGTAGTTGAGCTCCTCGATGGCCTCGAGAATGGCCGCGCGCTTACCGGCGCTGACCCCGTTCTCGCCACGAGTCACCATCGACACCAGCGACTTCGATACCTTTGCCCGCCGGGCGACGTCGTGAATCGTCGGTCTGCTTTGCGACTGGGGGTTGACTGATTTTCCTCGAGGTGACACTTGACTTTACTCCACCCAGGCCATATGTTCCTATTGGAACGTTCCAAAATATAAACCCTGGAACGTAGAATTGCAAGCTGGAACGTTCCAAAGTATGCTAAAAAGACCATGATGATGACTCATCCTTTGTTATTGGGAATCTTTCTGGAACGTTCCAGATCTGATTTGGAGAACCGTTGGTACGGACATCACGGCCAGGAAACGACCTGGCCCATCTATTCAACGACCCGGACGGAAGGAGACAGCAATGGTGCCCTTGGCTAGATTCAGAACGCTAATTTTGGGAGTGCTGCTTGTGATGATTGTGGGATTCCCCGTTGCGGTTTTGGCGCAGGATGGCAACGGTACCATCACTGGCCAGGTCTTCAGTCCGGCCGGCGAGGTCGTGGACAATGCTGAGATCTCGATCGCTGGTCTCAACATCAAGGCAGTCACCGATATGACGGGCTCGTTCATTCTCGGGAGCGTTCCCGCCGGTGATCACACGTTGGTTTGCACATATATCGGTCTCGAGCAGGCCATGATTGATGTCACTGTGATCGGCGGGCAGACACTGGTTCAGAACTTCAGCCTCAGCTTCGGAGCCGAGATCGAGGTCCGAGGCGCTCCGCTCCTGGTCGGTCAGGCCAAGGCGCTCAACAAACAGAAGAACGCGAACAAGATCACCAACGTCGTGTCGTCGGCCCAAATGGGCGAGTTCCCGGACAAGAACGCGGCCGAGGCGACACAGCGGATTCCGGGACTCACGCTTTCCCGTGACATGGGAGAGGGCCGCTACGTGCTCGTTCGCGGAACCGAGCCGCGGCTGAACTCGACCACGGTCAACGGCGAGCGTCTGCCGTCGCCCGAGAAAGATCGCCGTAACGTCGCCCTCGACACGATTCCCGCCGATCTGCTCGACTCGATCGTGGTGTCGAAGGTCCTGACTCCGGACATGGACGGCGACTCGATCGGCGGCACCGTCGACCTGATCACCCAGCGTGCTCCGGAAGAGGTCAAGGTGGCCGCGTCGCTGGGCCTCATATACAGCGAGCTGTCCGAGGAGTTCGGCTACAACGCGACCTTCGGTTGGGGCCAGCGCTTTGCCGACAACAAGTTCGGCATTCTTTTGTCCGGCAGCGCGATGGAGCAGGAGCGTGAGACCCACAACATCGAGCCCGAGTACGATGATGGCTGGCTCGACGAGCTCCAGTACCGCGCCTACGATACCAATCGCGAGCGCTACGGCTTCACCGGCGACTTCGATTGGAAAGCCTCGGATCGGTCCAACTACTACCTGCGGGCCCTCTACACCAACTACCAGGATGACGAGATCAGACGCCGAGTAAAGAACAAGGTCGGCAAGGAAGAGATCGCGCGCGATCTCAAGGACCGTCTCCAGGAGTCGGACATCTTCTCCCTGACACTCGGCGGTGAGAACATCGTCGGCCGGTCGCTGGTCATCGACTACCACATCGCCCGCAACACCGCCAGCGAGGAGACGGCCAATCAGATCATCTCGGCCTTCGAGCAAGGGGACGTCGTCTTCAATCCCAACGTCAGCCCGGACCACATTGATCCGAACAATATCCAGGCCAACCCCTTGAACGAGGACGTCAACGAGTTCGGGTTCGAGGAGATCGAGGCAGAACACAAGATCGCTGAGGAAAAGGACTGGGTCGGCGCGTTCAACCTCACCCAGGGCTTCTACCGCGACGCGGGCTTCAGCGGTCTGTGGAAAGCCGGCGCCAAGGTCCGGCTGAAGACCAAGGACCAGAACGTCAACGTGTGGGTGGGTGAGCTGGACGACGACCTGTACCTCAATGAAGTCCTCAGCCCCTGGACGCCGTCATCGCCATTCTTTGGGGGAACGTACGACATCGGGCTGTTCCAGGACCCAACCCTGATGAGGGATCTGTGGAACAGCGGCCTACTGGAGACTGAGGCGATTCTCGAAGAGGATCTGGCGGACTTCACCTCGTCGGAGGACACCTATGCCGCCTTCGGCATGGGTGAGTTCATCTTCGGTGGTGGCACCACTTTGGTGGGTGGCGTCCGGGTTGAGCGCACCGAGACCGAGTACGACGCCTGGGAGCTGGCGTTCGACGAGGAGGGTGACCCGCTCGAGCTGCTGCCGGTTTCAGATAGCAACAGCTACACCGAATGGCTGCCGCAGTTCAGCCTGGTTCACAAGCTGAGCGATCAGTCCAATCTCCGTGCCGGTCTCACCAGAACCCTGGCCCGGCCCAACTTCGAGGACCTTGCCCCGTTCCGGCTCATCAACTTCGAGGACCAGGAAATCGAGATGGGGAACCAGGATCTCAAGGTGACGACCGCGTGGAACCTCGACCTCATGTACGAGCTTTATCTCCAGCCGGTGGGCATCTTCTCGGCAGGTCTCTTTTACAAAGATCTCACCGACAATATCTTCCTCTTCACCGTCGACGAGGAAATCGACGGGGACACCTGGGAGGTCACCCAGCCAATGAACGGCGACGACGCCAACTTGTGGGGGCTCGAGCTCGCCTTCCAGAACCAGTTCACGCACCTCAAGGGTGGATGGGGCGGATTCGGTATTTATGCCAACTACACCTACATCGACTCGGAGACCACCTTCCCCGACCACGACGAGAAGTCTCCGTTACAGGGACAATCCGAAAATATCGCCAACTTCTCGCTGGTCTATGAGAAGTACGGATTCAGCGGTCGGCTGTCATTCAACTACACCGGCAAGTACATCGACGAGGTTGGGGGCAGTCCGGAAGAGGACCTCTGGGTCGATGATCACTTCCAGATCGATTTCACGGCCCGCCAACAGCTTTCGAAGAAATTCGGCATCTATCTCGAACTCGTCAATTTGAATGATGAGCCGTGGGTTGTTTACCAAGGCGTCGAGGATCGCATACGCCAGCAGGAGTTTTACGGCTGGTGGGGAACTGTGGGTGTGCGGTTCAACCTGTAACGACCTGAGAACCTGAGACAGCGACCGGACTGAAACCCGGAAACAGGAAACCCGCCTCCCTTCAAAGGGGAGGGAGGCGGATCTTCAGCCACCGGCTTCGATGGACGGCAGATCAGTAATGATTATCGATTTGGAGGTCACGAGCCAATGAGCCACACAACGGTCGGTTTGATTGGCGCGGGCCGTATCGGCAGGGTGCACGCCGAAAACCTCGTCCAGATACCCGAGGCGCATCTCAGAGGGGTCGCCAGCCCGCACCTCGACGAGACCTGGGCGGAGGGCCTCGGCATCCCGGTGCGATCCACGGACGTCAACGCCATCTTTAATGATCCTTCGATAGAAGCCGTCGTCATCACCACATCGTCAGACCTCCACGTCGAGCTGATTCGGCTGGCGGCTGCGGCCGGCAAGCACATCTTCTGCGAAAAGCCGGTGGCCTTCGAGCCGGGACCGATAGAGGAAATCCTCAGCATCGCTGCCAATGCCGGGGTTAAGCTCCAGGTGGGTTTCAACCGGCGCTTCGACCCCAGTCTGCTCAAGGCATCCGAGGCGGTTCGCAAGGGGGATATCGGCGACATCCACACCATCCGTGTCACCAGCCGCGACCCTACACCGCCCGACATCAATTTCGTCAAACGCTCGGGCGGCCTCTTCTTCGACTTCACCGTCCACGACTTCGACACGGTGCGCTTCCTCTCAGGATCCGAGATCGTCGAGCTCTTTGCGGTCGGCGAGGTGCTGATCGACCCCCGAATCGGGGCCGCAGGCGATATCGATACCGCGGTTATCACGCTGCGGCTCGCTAACGGCGCTCTGGCCGTGATCGACAACAGCCGCCACGCGGTCTACGGACAGGACCAGAGATTCGAGGTCTTCGGTTCGTCGGGCAGCTTGGCGATCGACAACACCCGCGCCACCTTTGTGACCACGAGCACGAGCAAAGGAGTCTTCACCGAACGATTGCACGGGTCCTTCGGCGATCGTTACCGTGAGGCCTTCGTTGCCGAGCTCCGTGGCTTTCTGAGCTCGGTGCGAGAAGACCGGCCGGTGGCGGTGGGCGCCGAGGATGCGCTGGCCGCGGTGCGGGCGGCCCACGCCGCCCGGAAGTCACTCGCAGAGAATCGGCCGATTCGCCTCAATGAGGCCCTCAAGGCCGTCGAAGCGGTCGGCGCGGGGAGCTCCCGATGAAGACAATCACCACCGGCATTCTCGGCGCCGGCAGGATCGGCCGTCTCCACGGCGACAATATCCTCCGAATGAACGGCGTCGCACTGAAGGCTGTGGCCGATCCGTACGCCGACTTCGAGAGCTGGCCGGGGGCCGCGGTCGCCACCGGCGAGGATCCTGATCTCGTCCTGAGCGACGATGCGATCGAGGCCGTGCTCATCTGCTCGCCGACCCCGACCCACGCCGATTTTATCGAGCGTGCGGCCGTGGCCGGCAAACACGTGTTCTGCGAGAAGCCGATCGATCTCGACCCGGACCGCATCCGGCGAACTCTAGCTACTGTCAAAGAGGCAGGGGTCAAGCTCCAGGTGGGTTTCAACCGCAGGTTCGACCCGACGTTTGCAAGGGTGAAGAAGGCGGTGGCCGACGGCGAGATCGGAGACATCCACCTCGTCAAGATCACCTCCCGGGATCCGGAGGCGCCGCCCGCCGACTACGTCGCGAGCTCGGGCGGCATCTTCCTCGACATGACGATCCACGACTTCGACATGGTGCGCTTCCTGTCGGGGGCCGAGATTGTCGAGGTCCACGCCTACGGAGCGGTGCTCATCGACCCCGAAATCGGCAACGCTGGGGATGTGGATACGGCGATGACCACAATGAGGCTGTCGAACGGCGCCCTCGCCGTGATCGAAAACAGCCGCCAGGCGGTCTACGGCTACGACCAACGGGTCGAGGTCTTCGGTTCGAAGGGCAGCGCCGAGGCGTTCAACGAGGTGCCGGCGCAGGTTCGACTCAGCACCTCAGAGGGCATCAGCACGGAGAACCCGCTCTACTTCTTCCTCGAGCGATATCAGGCATCATTTATCAGTGAACTCGAGACCTTCTTCGCCTGTGTTCGGGATGACAAGGCGCCACCGGTCGACGGCCGTGACGGGCTGATGTCGGTGGTCGCCGGCCTCGCGGCCACCAGGTCGCGGGCGGTCAACCGGCCGGTGGTCGTTGAGTCGCCGGGTGAGATGCCATGAACCCGTTTCGGATCTTCCTCACCGGCCCCGACCGGCCGCAACTTGCCGACAGCAACGAGATCGACCGGCTCTACAAGCGCCACCGCCTGCGGATCATGCTCGCGATCACCATCGGTTACGGTCTCGTCTACACGTGCCGGTTGGCGCTGTCGATGGTCAAGAAACCTCTGATCGACGGCGGGATTTTCACTCCGGTGGAGCTCGGCATCATCGGCTCGGCGCTCTTCTATACATACGCGTTCGGCAAGCTCACCAACGGTTTCCTCGCCGATCACATGAACCTCAAGTTCTTCTTCGCTTTCGGAGTGCTGATCTCGGCGCTGATCAATATCGGCATGGGTTTCTCCACCATCTTGTGGGTGTCGGTCCTGCTCTGGTCTCTCAACGGCTGGTTTCAGGGCTTTGGCGCCCCTACTGGGGCGGTCGCCCTTACGACTTGGTTCTCCAACCGCGAACGTGGCCGGATGTACGGCATCTGGAGCACCGCCCACGCCATTGGTGAAGGCCTGACCTTTGTCGGTGTGGCCGGTCTCGTGACCCTGTGGGGATGGCGGGCCGGATTCTGGGGCCCTGGTGTGCTGTGCATCGTGGTGGCCGGGGTCCTCTATCTGGTGATGCAGGATCGGCCGCAGACCTTCGGTCTGCCGAGCGTCGCCGACTGGAAGAACGACCACGTCAGTTCGGATGAGGCCAGGAAAGAAAAGAAAGAGAGCACCTGGGCCGTTCAGCGAACGATCCTCAAGATCCCCGCGATCTGGATCCTGGCCCTCGCGAGCGCCTCGATCTATGTGACCCGCTATGCCATCAACAGCTGGGGTGTGCTCTATCTGCAGGAGGCCAAGGGCTACTCACTGATGCAGGCGGGAGGCGTCATCTCGGTCAACACCATCGCCGGGATCCTCGGCGCTTTGGCCTTCGGCTTCACGTCGGACAAGATCTTCAATGCGCGGCGGCCTCCCACGAATGTGATTTTTGCGGCCTTGGAGATCATCGGGCTGCTGATGGTCTTCTTCGGCCCGAGTGACAGTTTGATGTTCATGACCGTGGCGTTCTTCATCTACGGATTCGGTCTGACAGGGCTCGTGACCTCGCTCGGCGGGCTGTTCGCTCTCGATATCGCGCCGAAGCGCGCGGCCGGGGCGGCCATGGGTTTCATTGGTGTGTTCTCGTACATCGGGGCGGCACTTCAGGATCAGATCAGCGGCCATCTGATCGAGAACGGCGTCACGATGATCGACGGAGTTCGGCACTACGACTTCACCACCGTGATCTGGTTCTGGGTTGGATCGTCGGTGCTGTCACTGATCCTTGCCACATCCCTGTGGCGGGTGCGCGTGAGGGATTGAGGGGAATCATGACTGAGGGAAAACAGACTTTCGATGTCGCAACACTCGGCAACTACACCAAGGACACCATCGTCACCGCAGCGGGAACGTCGCATGCCGACGGCGGGGGTGTCGTCTATTCGGCCCACGCCGCACATACGCTCGGCCGTAAGGTCGCCGCGATCATTAGGTTGGCGAAGGAAGATTTCCATGTCGTACGCAACCTCGAGGATTTCGGGATCACCGTCTTTGCCACCGAGACGCCGAGCTCGACCCTGATGCGGCTCGAGTACCCGAACGACAACCCCGATGAACGCATTCTGACGGTGGCGGACACCGCCGGATCGTTCACTCCCGATCAGGTTCGGGCCATCGACGCGAAAGCGTTCATCATCAGCCCGTCCTTTCGGGGCGAGGTTCCGATCGATGTGATTCAGGCGCTTCGCGCGAAGGACGCGATGATCAGTGCGGATGCCCAGGGCTTCATCCGGGTCCGCAGGCCGGACGGCCGGCTCGAACACCCCCCCTGGCCCGAACAACAAGAGGTGTTGGCGCTGCTGGATATCCTCAAGGCCGATGCGGTCGAAGCCGAGGCCCTCACCGGCGAGTCCGACATGACGGTGGCGGCGAAAGCTCTGGCAGCCCAGGGGCCTCGAGAAATCGTGATCACCCACCGCGACGGGATCGTGGTGTTGGCCGATGGGCACATGCTCGAGGTCGAGTTCCACGCTCAATCCATGAAGGGGCGGAGCGGCCGCGGCGACACCTGTGTCGGTTCCTACGTGGCGGCCAGACTCGAACACCCGCCGGAGGAAGCGATTCTCTGGTCGGGCGCGACCACCAGTTTGAAGGTAGCGACTCCGGGGCCGTTTCGAGGGAGTTTTGACGATATCGTCGACCTCAAGGAACAACACTACAAAGGAGTCTTTTCGCCGCAGTGCTCATAGAGATTCAACCGACGCTGCGGATGCCCGTAGCATAGAGAAGTTCAAAGGAGGAACAGGTCATGAAAGGTATGGTTTTGGATGCGAAGTGGGAGCCGAAACCTGATTACACCGTCTCGGATTGGGAAAAAGAGACTGGCAAGGCGATCAACGGAAACGCCATCTGGCACAACCCCACTCTGGGGGTCCGCGAGTGGCCGGACCCGAAGCCGGGGCCCAAAGAGGTGCTGCTCGAGATCCAGGCCTGTGGCGTCTGCGGTTCGGACATGCACTTTTATGAGACGGACGACGACAACTACATTCTCTACCCGGGCCTGACCAAGTTCCCAACCATCCTCGGTCACGAGTTCTCGGGCAAGGTGGTTGAGGTCGGCAAGGAAGTGACGCTCCTGAAGCCGGGCAACATGGTGACGGTGGAGGAGATGATCTGGTGTGGTCGCTGTATCCCGTGCCGCAACGGCTACCCCAACCACTGCACGAACCTCGAGGAGATCGGCTTTACGATCCCCGGCGCCTTCGCCAACTACATTGCGGTCGACGAGAAGTTCTGCTGGAAGATCGACGCCATCGCCGAGCGGATCGGGAGCGAGGAGAAGGCCTACGAGCTCGCGGCCCTCACCGAACCGACCTGTGTTGCATACAACGCGATGTTCGAGCGCGCCGGCGGTTTCAGACCCGGCCACTTCGTCGCGGTCTTTGGTGCTGGACCGATCGGACTGGCAGCGATCGCGCTGGCCAAGGCGGCCGGTGCGAGCATGATCGCCGCCTTCGAGGTCTCCCCGCAGCGGCTCGAGCTGGCCAAAATGGTCGGCGCCGACTTCGCGTACGACCCGCGTGAGGTGGTGGCGGGTGAGCTCCTCATGGAGCACAGCCAGGGCGCCGGGTTTGACTTCATGGTCGAGGCCGCCGGGGTCCCCGAGCTGGTGATTCCGGAGATGGAGAAGGGTCTCGCCATCAACGCGAAAATTGTTCAGATCGGCCGCGCAGCGAAGAAGGTGCCGATGTACCTCGAGGCTTTCCAGGTCCGTCGCGCCCAAGCCTACGGCGCCCAGGGACACTCGGGGCACGAGACCTTCCCCAACGTCATCCGTCTGGTGGCGTCGGGCCGCATCGATCTGAGCCCGATCATCACCTCGAAGTACAAGCTCGAGGACACAGTGGCCGCGATCGCCAAGTCGACCGATCGTACGGACGGCAAGATCCTCGTCAAGCCCAACTGAGCGCGAAAGCAGAAACACAAGGAGAATTCCAATGACAGACTTTCCAGAAGATCCGAAGCTGTTGACCACCGACCAGCCGGATCTGTTCTTCGAAGACAACACGGTGGGACGGTGCAAAAAAGAGGTCTGGGACGCCAGCGACGAAGAGATCGATAGCTTGCTCGCCGAATACGGCGTCCCCTCGCCCTGCGAGTGGGGCAAACAGGGATCCTACATCCAGACCACGGTTCGCCACCAGGTCGAGGCCGAGCGGAAAAAGAACGACATCGTCTTCATCCCCATCGGTTGCACCGAGCTCCACGGCCGTCATCTGCCGAGTGCCTCGGACACCCTCTATGTGAGCCAGATCTGTGAGGGTGTCAGACGCTACACCGCAAAGCGTGGTGCTGCGTGCAGCCTCGCGCTGCCACCGCTCAACTATGGCTCGCACCCCTACCATCACCTGGGTATGCCGGGCACCGTGATCGTCCGCGAAAACGTGGCCCGCGAGTTGCTTATCGACGTCATGCTGGGGCTGTGGAACGACGGCTTCCGCAAGCAGATTCTGGTCAACAACCATGGCCATCTGTGGATGCTTGAATCCGCTATCCAGCAGTTCCAAAAGCGTTATCAGCTGCCCGGCGTCTTCCGGGTCATCGATTGGCACCGCGCGGTCCGCGAGTTCTTCCGCACCGGCCCCAAGGGCGGCAAGATGGACACCAACTTCGTCCACGCCGACGAGTCGGAGACTTCGCTCGGTCTGCTGCTCCACCCCGACATGGTGGATATGAAATACGCTGTGGACACCAAAGGTATCGGCTATCTCCCGGACGGCCATTTCGATAAATCGGTGGATCCCTTCAGCCGGCCCAGCCGCTGGTCGGAGGGTGAAGGCCACTTCGCTATCGAGCTTCCCGCCACTCCTGAAGGCGTGGTCGGTAAGGCGACCCGGGGAACAGCCGAAAAGGCGAAACGTCCTGTGGCGGCCATCCTCAAATATCTGACCCTGCTCAACGATCAGACCCTCGAGGCCTTCCCGGCGGGGACGGTTCCTCCGGTTGAAATGGTGACTCTGAGAACCGAGGCGGAGATGGAGCCCTATCTGCGCGAGCCTCTGAGCGAGGGCTGGAAGCCCGTTTACCAGCTGCCGCAGATTGGTCAGAGCTGAGCATGAAACTGAGCATTGTGCTGTCGACCCACGCCGCCGCCTTCGAGGCGGTGGCCTTCAAGGGCGATTTCGCGGCCAACGTCGCGAAGATCGCGGGTTGGGCTTATGACGGCGTCGAGCTCGCCGTGCGGGATCCATCTCTGGTGAACGCCGGCGAG
>JAOZUP010000078.1 GCA_029938595.1 Thermoanaerobaculales bacterium
CCGAAGCCCGAGATCGGCAGACCGGCCTCGAAGAACTGGCCCGCGAAGGCGCACAGCCCCACCGCAACGAAGAAACCGATCACCGCCCCGATCGCCGACAGGAAGATCGCCTCGATCAGGAACTGGAGCAGGATGTCGCGGTCCTCGGCGCCGATGGATTTTCGGAGACCGATCTCATACAACCGCTCGGCGAGTGAGATCTGCAGTACCGAGAAGATCCCGACGCCGCCGACAACCAACGAGATCGCGGAGATGGAGAAGAGGACAATCGTCCACCCACGAAGCTGCTCGTCGATCTGCTCCTCCGCTTCGAGAATCTCCTGGGCAACGTTTTCGATTTCGAAATCTTCGACCCTGTTGTGCTGCCGCCACAGCCGGTTCTTGAGGTGGGCAAAGAGTTGAGAGAGATTGTCGGTGTCGGCAACTTTCACCATCAGCAAGGGAATGCGCTCGCCGCCGCCGTAGAGCCCCTGCATGGTGGTCAATGGGATGGTAGCGCCCTCCATCTCGCGCCGGCTCCAGCCATCGTTGATCATCTCGTTGCCGACCCGCTCGCCGACACCGACGACCTCGAAGCGGTGGTTGCCGATCCGCACCCACTGCCCGACTGCGTCGCGGCCATCAAAGAGCTCGTCAGCCAGGAAATGACCGATGACGACGACCCGACGCCTCCGTTCCACATCGAGGTCGGAGATATAGCGCCCCTCCTCGGCCTTTCGGTCGAAGACCACCGCGTACTGGCGCGTCGTACCGGTAATCCGCACCGATTGGCTGGCATCGCCCCACGCCACCACTTGCTGCGAGAATGACACCGGCGCGGCCGATGAAATCTGTTCGCTCGACTCGACCAGCCCGGCCGCGTCCTGGCGCCGCAGGCCCTCCGATAAATGGGCTCGCTTCACGTCGAGGTTCGAGGTGGGCGTTTCGGTGCTGACGAAGAGTACCCCTCGCAGTCCGAGAGAATCGATGCCGTTCCAGATTTCCACCTTGACCGCCTCGATGAGGCTGACCATGGTCACTACAGCCATGGTGCCGAGGACAACGCCGAAGAGGGTCAGCATCGAGCGCATTTTGTGGGCCCAAATTTCGGTGAGCGTTGTTCGCAGGGATTCCCCGATGACCATAAGACCTCACTCGTACCGAAGGGCGACCACCGGGTCGAGGCGCGAGGCCTTGACCGCGGGATACATCCCGAAGAAAAAACCGACGACGGTGGCCGATGCCACCGAGATGACGATCATTGAAGCGGTGATCGTCATCGGCATCTGCATAACGGCCATGATGCCGAAGGTGAAGACGATGCCGAGCGCGAGTCCCGCGGCACCGCCGAAGACGGTTACCACTATGGCCTCGATCAGAAATTGGACGAAGACCTGCCAGCCGGTGGCACCGAGCGCCTTCCGCACCCCGACCTCGCGCATCCTTTCGGTGAAGGACGCGAGCATGATGTTGGTGATGACGATCCCTCCCACCAACAACGAAATGACGCCGCAGGCGAGGAAGGTGATGTTGTAGATCATGCCCTCGCGGTTGCCCTGCCCGATTCGTTCCTGGCGATCCCAAACCCCGAAATCCTCGATCCCGTGACGCGACCGGAGGAGCAGCTCGAGGGCGTCACGCGACTCCTCGTGGACCTCGGGTGAGCGGAGACGCAGGTTGAGCTCGTCAATGCGTTCGGCCCCGGCATTCTGGTGACGTTTCATATACGAGGTGATCGGTACCACGATCAACCGGTTGAGCCATTCGTGAGCGTTGTAGGTGTCCGATTGCTGCCAGAAGAAGATCTTCTCAGCTGTTACCCCAACCACGGTGTAGGCCTTGCCATCAATGTTGAGAGCCTTGCCCACCGGATCGGCGGTGCCAAAGAGTTCACGGGCGCGAGTCGAGCCCAGCACGACCACCGCCGCCGCCGAATCCATGTCGTGGTCCGTGATGTAACGCCCGCTCCCCAGCTCCAGCTCGCGCATCTGCAGGAACTCGGGTTCAATGGCGGTTATGCGGAAGCTCTCCTCGGTCGCGCCGGCCCGCACACGGTGGTTGCTGGCAATTTCCGCCACCACCAGATCGAATCCGTCTACCGTGTCTCTGATGGCCTCCGCATCGGAGAGCTTAAGTCCCGTTTTGGCCCGCTGCCGAGCCGTCATCTCCAGCTCGCCCGGCGGCTGGTTGTACACCCCCATCAAACGGGTCCCACCAGATTCGCGGAAGTACTGGTCTCTCCGCGCGTCCATGCTCGCAGTCATACCCAGGGTCGCCACCACCGACGCGACGCCGAGGATCACACCGAGGGTCTGCATCACCGTGCGGCCGATGTGCTCGCGGATCTCGACAAACCCCTCGCGGATGAACTGCGCCGGATTCATGCAGCGGCTTTCTGTCCGTTCGGCAAAATCAGACCGTCGACGATACGAATAATTTCCCTGGCGCGAGCCGCGATAGACGGATCGTGGGTGACTATGATTAGCGTCTGGCCGCCCGCCCTCAACTCGTCGAAGAGCTCGAGAATCTCGCCGCCGGTCTGCTGGTCGAGGTTGCCGGTGGGCTCATCGGCCATGATCACCGACGGGTGGCCGACAATGGCCCGGGCGATGGCGCCGCGCTGGCGCTGCCCGCCGGAAAGCTCGTTCGGGCGATGGCGGGCGCGGTCGGCGAGACCGACCTTGGCTAGTGCCTCGTAGGCCAGCCGGCGCCGGTCCTTGCGGCCCATGCCGCCGTAGAGCAGCGGCAGCTCCACGTTGCGCAATAGACTCGCCCTGGGCAGCAGGTTGAAGTTCTGAAAGATGAATCCGATCTTCTGGTTGCGAAGGTGCGCCAGCTTGCGCCTGGAAAAGCTCGCCACCTCCTCGCCGTCGAGCGAATACGAGCCCGAAGTCGGCGAATCGAGGAGGCCGAGGATGTGCATGAGGGTGGACTTGCCGGAGCCCGACGGACCCATGACGGCAAGGTAGTCGCCGACGCCAACCTCGAGGTTGACGCCACGCAGGGCTTCCACCGAGAGATTGCCCTCACCGTAGATCTTGGTGATGCCTTCGAGCTTCATCAGCGTCTGCATCAGGACCTCTCCTCCTGCGGCTTCGACGGATCGGCGAGCGCTACCTCCTCATCCTCCTCGAGACCCTCGACGATTTCGACTTCGGTGGTTGACGCAATTCCCGTCACAACCTTGCGCTCCTCGAACCACCTCCGCCACTCCTGGCGGGGGTCGTCACGCCATTTCTCTTCGTCACTCTTCTGCTCCTCGCCTTCAGAGTCCTCTACACCCTCGTCATCGTCCTCGGTTTCGGCGATTTTCTTCGGTAGGGGTGTCTCGCGCTGGATGTAGACCATCTCTTCTTCACCGCGAACGAAGACCGACTCAATTGGAACGGTCAACACCTGTTCGCGGATCTCGCCGCGAATCTCGATGTTGGCGGTCATACCCGTTCGCAGCTCCCGACCGAGCTCTTCAAGCGCGATCTCGACATCGAAGACCTTGACCTGGTTGTCGAGCCGCGCGGCCGGCGCGATGCGATTGATCGTGCCCTTGAAGAGCACCCGCGGAAAGGCGTCGAGGGTGATTCGGGTCTCTTGGCCGAGGTGGATCTTGCCGATATCCACCTCGTTGATGCCGGCTTTGATCTGCATCGTGCTGAGGTCGGCGACGGTGGAGATCACCGTTCCGGCGTTGAACGAACCGCTGCCGGTGACCGTCTCACCGAGCTCCACCGGTCGCTCGATGATCACCCCGTCCATCGGCGAAACGATATTGACCACCTGGCGGGGATTGTCACCAACCGGGATGCCGGAGGCCTCGACCAGCCCGATCTTGTCGCGCGCCTCATCGCTCGCCTGCTGAGCCTGGCGGTAGCGGGTCTCCGCCTCGCGGTTGACCTCGACCGAAATGAGGCCGTTCTCGAAGAGCTTGCGCTTGGCATCGTAGTCCTGCTTGGCGTCCTCGAGGTCGATCGACGCGGCCTGAACCTGGTTGCGCACCGCAAGCAGGTTCTGGGCCTGATTGATGTCAGGCTCGATGCGGGCGATGAGCTGCCCCTTGGTCACAACATCACCGGCGCGCACCGGCAGGTCGACCACCCTCCCAGAGAGGTTGGACTTGATCTCCACCTTGACCTCGGGCTCGACCGTGCCGACCTCGCGCACCACGACCTGGACGTCGTCGATGGAAGCCGCCAGGGTCGGGATCTCGGGACCCTTCTCATTATCGCCGTTTCCATTGGCTTTGGTTCGTGCTGCGTACGCCACAGCCGCGGCTGCGATCACAACCACGGCAACGAGAATCAACCAACGTTTCTTTTTGCGGGCCATAAACTCCCCCTCATGCACCGTCAACGACTCGACTCATGTTGAATTACGCGTCAGAGGCAAGAAATGTTCGCAATCCGACTTTCCGGTTATGTTCCGCGGCGCGAACGCAGCGGAACATAACCGGAAAGTCGGATGTTGAGGAGGCTGTGTAGAATAGCGGGCACAGGCACTGAAGGAGGCGAGCATGCGGGAACTTTTGAGCGAACAGAACATTGACTATGTGGAGCGCGCCCGCGAAGTGGCCGAGAAGTACGTGCGGCCGGTGGCCGCCGAGCTCGACCGCACCGGCGAGTACGGTTGGGACATCCTCGAAGCTCTGAAATCGGCCGAGCTAACCGGGGTGTGGATCCCGAAGGAGTACGGCGGCAAGGGGACTGGGGTCCTCGATCTCTGTCTGATCGTCGAACAGCTTTCACGAGCCTGCGGCGGCGTCGGCGTGTCTTACGCCGTCAATGCCCTCGGATCTTTTCCGATCATCCTCGGCGGCACCGACGAGCAGAAGGAGAAATACCTGCCGCCGATCGCCTCCGGCGACAGCCTGATCGCGTTTGGTCTGTCCGAGAAGGCCTCCGGTTCCGACGCGGGCAGTCTTCGCACGACCGCCATCCGTGACGGCGACGACTACGTCATCAATGGTCATAAGAAGTGGAATACCAACGGCGGCGTGGCCTCGGTCTTCACCATCTACGCCCTCACCGAGCCAGACAAGGGAATGCGCGGCATCTCGGCCTTCATCGTCGAAAAGGACACTCCCGGCTTCACGGTCGGCAAGCGCGAAGACACCATGGGGATCCGCACGGCGTCGGTCAACGAGCTCGATTTCGTCGATTGCCGAGTGCCCGCTTCTCAGCTCCTCGGCGGCAGCGAGGGGGGCGGCTTCAGAAACACAATGATGACCCTCGACCGCGCCCGTCCCGGGGTTGCGGCCCAGGCTCTCGGTCTCGCGCAGGGAGCCTTCGAGTGGGCGCTGCGCTACACCTCGGAGCGACGCCAGTTCGGCCAGACGGTGATGTCACATCAGGCGGTCCAGTTCATGCTTGCGGACATGGCGACCCAGATCGAGGCCGCACGACAGCTGGTCTACGCGTCAGCCCGGTTGATCGATTCCGGCGCCAAGAACGTCACCAAGATGGCAGCCATGGGTAAGGTCTTCGCCACCGACACGGCAATGAAGGTAACGACCGACGCCGTCCAGCTCTTCGGCGGTTACGGCTACTGCAGGGATTACCCGATCGAAAAGTACATGCGGGACGCCAAGATCACCCAGATCTACGAGGGTACCAACCAGGTCCAGCGGCTGGTCATCGGCCGAGCCCTGACCCGCGAACTCAAGGAGCTCACAGAGCACCTCGACGTCACCGTGGAGCATTTTCCGGACTACGACCCGGAAAGCTAGTTTTGAGTTTTTAGTTTTTAGGTTTGAGTTGTCGGGCGGCAACTCAAGACTGAATTGTGGGGGGGGGGTGGGGTGGAAAATTCGAAATTCGAAATTCGAAATTCGAAATTTCTGATTCGGCGGAGTCCGAATCAGCCTTCGTCCAGGGTTCGGTGGTACTCGTGTTCCCACGTGTTCCACCACTCGGTTTCTATGCCGGCGCAGGTCTCGCCGAAGGCCGAGCACACGACACACCCGTCGCCGCGGACGTGATCAGGATCGTCAAGGGGCGGGAAGCGTTCGGTGAGCTGTTCCCCAACCTCGCGGGCCGCCTGCTCTTCGGCTGTCGGCTCCCGGCCTTCGAGCCGGGTCAGTCCGTTTCGGCGCAGACGCTCCCTTGCTTCCGGCAGGAGAACGCTCTCCTCCTTGTCCACGTGCTCCCAAAGGTGCTGGGCGAAGCGCCGCGCGACCTCCGCCGCCCGCCTGGGGTCCCCGCTCGCAGCTTCCAACGCGTCGACGAAACGCACCGCTTCGCGATGGTCCGCGGCGATTGCCGGCAGCGGCCCGCGGTCTTTCGGCACCTCAGCGCGATCCACAAGCGCTGGGAACAGCGTCTCTTCCTCGCGCTGGTGGTGAAAACCGGCAACGAACACCCTGAAAAACCGGACGAAGTCGGCCACATCTGAGGGCTCGATATCGCCCGCAGCCGCCTTCTGGGAAAAACGGACCAGTGAGCCCGCCACCTCGTCCACCAGGCGGTGTTCTTGACCAAGTTCGTCGAGCAACAGCATCAATCCACCTCCGGCCGCACGACGCCCGCGGCGCCAGGGCCGCGTGGGTCCTGAGCCGCTTCCATGTTCCCGGCGACGATCCCCCGTACGGCGCTGACCTCTCCCATTTCATTGATCACGCGAAGCTCATGACCTCTGCGTTCGAGCGCTCGGGCGGTCTCGGGCGACAACGCGTCTGGCTCGACGAAGAGTGTGTCTGGCATCCACTGATGGTGGATCCGTGGGCGATCAACAGCAGCCTGCAGCGCATCCCCATCCACGATCAAATTAAGCAACACCTGTGCCGTAGCTGTGGGGATCCGGGAGCCTCCGGGCGAGCCGAGTACCAGAACCTGGCGCCCGCTCCAGGCGACGGTCGGCGACATCGAGGAGAGCATCCGCTTGCCGGGCGCGACCGCGTTAGCCTCTCCTTGAACGAGCCCAAAGGAATTCGGGCGCCCCGGCGCCGCCGAAAAATCGTCCATCTCGTTGTTGAGGAGAAAGCCAGCCCCGGCTACCAGCACCCCGCAGCCGAAGCTGCGGTTGAGGGTAGTAGTCAGCGCCACCGCGTTACCGTCGCCGTCCATCACCGACACATGAGTCGTCTCGCGGTGCTCCTCGACGCGGTCGGCTGACCAACGCCCTACCCGCTCCGATTTGGCCGCCTTGCCCAGTCGGATCTCCTTTGCGCGAAGATCGAGCCACGGACCGGAAAGCAGCTGCACCGCGCTGGCGAGGCTGGTTCGCGGATCACCGAGCAGGTAACGGTCGGCATAGGCGCGCCGCCAGACCTCGGCCAAGAGGTGGTTGCGATCTGCGCCGAAACGCCGCAGCTGCGACCAGTCGAGGCGCTCGAGCATCCCGAAGGTCTGGCCGAGGATGATTCCGCCGGATGAAGGCAACGGCATCGACGCCACCTGCCAGCCGTAGGCCGAGAAACGAACCGGTTCACGCCACACCGGCCGGTAGGCCGCCAGGTCGGCCGCGAGAAGCACACCGCCGTAGCGACGCGAGGCGAGCTCCACGGCGGCGGCGATCGGCCCCTCGGTGATCGCGGGCGCCCCGCGGGTGGCGTATGCTTCGAGGGTCGCCGCCAACTCCGGGAGCCGCACCACAGTCCCCGCCGCCGGAGGCCGACCCCCAGGGAGCCAGACGGCGGCGGTTTCGGGGAATTGCCGGAGGAGCTCCGTGCTGGCGGTCAGCGAGCGCTCGAGCCGCGAGGTCACAACAAAACCGTCCCTGGCGAGGCCGATGGCCGGCGCCACCACATCGTTCCAGGGAAGTCGACCGTGCTTGCGGTGCAACTCGAAAAGCCCGGCGGGCGACCCCGGGACCCCGGCCGCCAGCGGTCCAACCAACGAGGCCTTCGGGCGCGGCTCGCCGTCCTTGTCCAGGTACATGTTGTGGGATGCCTTCGCGGGCGCGGTCTCCCGGAAATCGAGAGTCCCGACCTCTTCGCCAAAGCGAATGATCGCAAAACCTCCGCCACCCAGATTGCCCGCCTGGGGGTGGACCACGGCGAGGGCGAGAGTAGTTGCCACGGCGGCATCTGCTGCGTTGCCGCCGGCCCGCAGAATCTCCAGACCAGTCTCAGTGGCGGCCGGGGCAGCGCTTGAGACCGCACCGCCACTCCCCCGCACTGCAGCGGGGTGGGCCGCACGGACGACGGCCGCGGGAAGCAACAACACGACTGCGAGGATTGTCGCCATCCACCGGCGCCTCACCATCGGCAATGAAGATGCCATCATCGTTAGAGTGTACTTCAGCCTATCAGCAATTGAATGGGAGGGTATAAACCCCTCCCCTACGGTGGTTTTCTGGGATCGTTCCGGGCAGGAAGGGGACAGACCCCTCGCTGACCGAAAAACCGTAGGGGCGGGATTTATCCCCGCCCGCAGGTACGCTCAAAACTCGAGACTGAGCATCTCGGATTCCGGAATCAGCTATCATGCCTCTTGCGCCACGTCTCGTGGTGCGCGGAGGTTCGATGACGTGGAACTACTCTAAAAAGACCACCGATCTCTTCATGGCGGCGGTGCAGGGGAAACCCGGAACCCACCTGGGCGAAATAGAGGATGCGGACGGCTTCGGCGAGCACGGTTCGATGGCGTGCGGCGACGCCCTCCGGTTCACCTTTCGCACAGACCGCAACACCGACGATCCTTTGAAGGACCGCATTACCGAGGCTCGCTACCTGACCTTCGGCTGCACCTCGGCCATTGCCGCTTCGGAGGCCCTGTGTTGCCTCATCGAGGAAGGGAATTTCACACCGGTCGAAGCCCTGAAAATCACCAATCAGGACATCGTCAACTACCTGGAGGGTCTCCCCCAGGCCAAGATCCACTGCTCGGTAATGGGCGCCGAGGCACTCGAGGCGGCGGTCTTCAACTGGGCCCAAAAGCGAGGCGTCGACCTCACGTTGCTCGGCATCGACATCAGCCGCGAGGAGCAGGAAGAAGGCCGGCTGGTCTGCACCTGCTTCGGCCTCACCGAGCCCTACATCGAACGCAAGATCGAAGAACTCGAGCTGAAGACGATCGCCGATATCACCAACGCCATCAAGGCCGGCGGCGCCTGTATGGCATGCCATCACACCCCGGGCGGTCTGCAGGACATCCTGACCAAGGTCTGGGGCAAGCAGCCAACGGCCTTTAAGGAGCTGCCAGTGCTGCCGATGGCGAGGGAGGTAAGGGCGCAGCCGCCGCGCGAGATGTCACCCTTCAAGTTCGCCAAGCTGGTGGAGACCGTGCTCGACGAGCATGTCCGGCCGCAACTGGCAACGGACGGCGGCGACCTCGATATCGTCGATATCAAGGACCAGGTGGTCTACGTCGGCATGAAGGGTGCGTGCGCAGACTGCGCCGGCTCCACCCGTACCATCAAGATGATGGTGGAGCAGGCGCTCAAAGACCACGTCGACGAGCGGATTCGGGTTGTGCAGGTCTGAAGCGCCTTCTTTTCTTCCGTGTGCGCCTGGCGGGCGCCCACGGAAGAAAAGAAAATAGGGAAAGTTTGGAAAGGGCTCAATAGCCGGAGGTTTTGTGGCGGTTATTTATCTTGATAACAATGCGACCACCCAGGTGGCGCCGGAAGTGGTGGAGGCAATCACGCCTTTTCTGGTGGGCGAGTATTTCAACCCTAGCTCGATGTATGAGGCGGCTCGGGGGCCGGCCGACGCCGTCGTTGCGGCGCGTAAGACGGTCGCGCGACTGCTCGGCCAGGCCAGACCATCCGAGATCCTCTTCACCTCCTGCGCCACCGAGAGCAATAACACCGCTGTTTTCGGCACCATCGCCGCCAACCCGGAGCGCCGTCACATCGTCACCACCGCGGTCGAACACCCTGCGATTTTCGAGGTCAGCAAGGACCTCGAGCGGCGAGGGTTCGAGGTCGACTTCATCCCGGTTGATACCCAAGGTCGTCTCGACATAGGGGAGTTCGTCCGCGCCCTCCGGCCCGACACCCTGCTGGTGTCGGTGATGCACGCCAACAACGAGACCGGGGTCATCTTTCCGGTCGATGAGTTGTCGCGGATCACCAAGGAGACTGATCCCTCTATCGTCTTTCACACCGACGCCACCCAATCGGTCGGCAAGCTGCCGATCGACCTCCGCGGCTCGTTCAAGCACGTCGACCTGCTCTCCTTCTCCGGCCACAAGCTCCACGCGCCCAAGGGCATTGGCGCCCTCTACATCCACCGTGGTACTCGCTGCAGGCCCTTCCTGCTCGGCGGCCACCAGGAGGACGGGCGTCGCGGCGGCACCGAAAACGTGGCCTTCATCGCCGGCATCGCCCGCGCCCTCGAGCTCGCCACAGAAAGCCACGACGAGGACGTGGCGCGCATCACCGCCCTCCGCAACCGCCTGCAGGAGGAATTGGTGGCCCGCATCCCCTACCTCGAGGTCAACGGTGGTGACGCTCCCCGCCTCGACAACACCCTCAACATCGCCTGCCACTTCATCGAGGGCGAAGGCATCCTCTTCCAGCTTTCGGAGCACGGCATCTGCGCCTCCTCGGGCTCGGCCTGCACCTCGGGCTCGCTCGAACCTTCGCACGTCCTACGCGCCATGAACGTCCCCTTTTCCGCCGTCCACGGCTCGGTCCGTTTCAGCCTCAGCCGCTACACCCTCGATGCCGAGATCGACACCGTCATCGAGGTCTTCCCCGAGATCGTGGCCAGCCTGCGCCGGCTGTCGCCGTACTGGGATACCGGGCGCGATGCACCGACCCCCGAGGCGCGCGAAATGCTGGAGCAGACGGAGATGCCGCAGTCGCCAGCATAGCTGGCGACGGTTCCGATTGTGACGATCGAGCCCGGAGGGCACGATCGTTACAATCGGATACAGTGTCGCGCATGAAACGAATATTGGTTCTCTTCATCGCTCTGTTCATTCCGTGCCTTCTCATGGGTGCGGACGATTTCCCTGACGAGTGGCTGACGGTGGCTGAAAAGACTGACTTTCGTGCGACGTCGAGTTACGACGAGACGATGACGTTTCTGCGAAAGGCGGAGGCTGCGGCGCCCGAGTTGATCCGCGTTTCCAACTTCGGCCGCTCGGCGCAAGGACGTCCGTTACCGCTTGTAATCGTGTCCGCCGACGGTACATTTACGCCGCAGGCGGCGGCCGCAACCGGCAAGCCGGTTGTGCTTTTGCAGAGCTGCATCCACGCCGGCGAGGTAGACGGCAAGGACGCGACCCTGATGATTCTCCGTGACATCGCGCTCGGGCGGAGGCCTGATCTGACGAAGGGTGTGATCACCCTTTTCGCACCGATCTACAACGCCGACGGCCACGAGCGAGTCTCGCCCTATAACCGTTCCAACCAGAATGGGCCGGTCGAGGGGATGGGCTACCGCGCAACCACTGCCGGCATCAATCTCAACCGCGACTTTCTGCGTCTGGCAAGCCCGGAGGCGAGGGCGATGGCGCGTTTGGTCACGACCTGGAACCCAGACCTGCACGTTGACAACCATGTCACCAACGGCTCCGACCACGCCTGGGTGCTTACCTGGCTGGTGGCAGAGGCGCCCCAGCTCGATGCGGCGGTCGATGCCTGGATAGACGCGCATTTGCCGAAGGTGCTGGCCGCAACCGCGGCGGCCGGCTATCCCAATGGACCCTATGTAAACCTCGGTTCCCGAACCGATCCAACGGAGGGAATGCTCTGGGACGTTGCCCAACCCCGCTACTCTTCCGGCTACTTCCCGCTCCGCAACAGGCCCTCGATCTTGATCGAGATGCACGCCCACAAGCCCTTCCGCGACCGCGTGTACGCCAACCGAGCGTTCATGGAAGAACTAATCGGAGAGGTCGGGCGCTCCGGAAAGGAGCTGGTGCGGGCGGTCACCGTGGCGGACGCTGCCGAGATCTCTCGAGGCCGCGCCGACGCCGAGCCGTCCGAGGTGGTCGTGCGCTGGGGCGTTGCCGAGGAGGGTGACACCCTCACCTGGCCCGCCTACGAGTGGACGGTCGAGGACTCGGTCGCCCTCGGCGGCAAACAGATCCGGTACCACCCGGGGGAGATCCGGGAGGTGGGTCTCGAGTGGCGCCACGCGCCGGTTCCCGAGCTGACGATGCTGCGGCCGCGCGGCTACATCGTGCTCGCCGGATGGCCGCAGATCGAGGAGGTGGTCGCGGGCCACGGGCTGCGGGCCTACCAGATCGAGAAGGTCGCCGAGCTCGAGGTGGAGACCATCCGCCTGTCCAATCCTGAATTCGCGACCTTCTCCTACCAGGGGGTGGTGATGGTCGAGAACTTTGAGGCCAGCAGACAGACCGAGCGCCGAACAATTCCTGCCGGGAGCTTGTGGATCCCCGCCGATCAGCCCAATTTCGAAATTGCGGTCCAACTCTTCGAGCCCGAAGCCCCCGACTCGCTGGTGCGGTGGGGGGCGGTGTCGAGTCTCTTCGAGCGCAAGATCTATATCGGCACCGATGTTCTCGAAAAGCTCGCGCTCGAGATGCTGACCGACGAGGCGATCCGGCAGGAATGGAACGCCGCCCTGGACGACCCCGACTTTGCCGCGAACCGCAGCGCCCGCTACCTGTGGTGGTACCGGCGCACGCCCTACTGGGACGAGACCGTCGGCCTGC